>NZ_JBYCKQ010000047.1:0-62069 GCF_057473465.1 Acidithiobacillus sp. TH-A117 | reverse complement strand
TTCCGCACTTCGGCCAGTTGCCGCTATCCCAATCGAAGCCCACTATCTCCATGAGAGAAGTGTAGGCGTGCGTCTACACAAACGCAACTCATCCATTGCCCAGGTATCTGACCACCTGAGGTGTCCTGACAATAGTGGACAGTCCCGTTTCAAGCGGCCACCCGTGTGAACGACTGTGCGAACATAGCGGGGGCCAGATAGCCAATCCTTGAATGCCGGCGTTGGCGATTGTAAAAAATCTCAATGTATTCCCGAACAGCCGATTCAGCCTGTGCCCGGGTCTCAAAGCTTTGGTGGTGGACCATTTCATTTTTCAGGCTGCCCCAGAAGCTCTCAATGGGCGCGTTATCGTAGCAATTGCCCTTTCTCGACATGGAAGCCATCAAACCGTTTTCCTGGAGAATGGCGCGATATGCTTTAGCACAGTACTGACTCCCGCGATCGGAGTGATGGATCAATTCGGGAGCAGGGCGTCGGTACTGTATCGCCCTGTTCAGAGCACGGATGGCTAATTCCTGAGTCATCCTGGCGCCCATGGCGTAGCCCACGATTTCACAGGTACATTGTTCACGCCCGCAAGATAGAGCCAGCCTTCTGCCGTGGCGATGTAGGTGATATCCACATGCCAGACGGTATCCGGCCTCTGGGCCATGAATTGCTGCTCCAGCAGATTCTGGGCCACGGGGGAATCATGATCCGATTGCGTGGTAATTTTGAAGTGGCGTTGTTGCTTGCACTGGATACCCATCTCCCGCCGTAAGCGCACTACCCGATCGCGTCCGGTCACAAAACCTTCCTCTTGCAGCTCTTTGTGTAATCGCTTGGCACCATAGGTCCTCCGGGTTTTTTCATGGGCGGCGCGAATGGCGACTTTCAATCGCTCATCCGCCTGTTGATGCTTTGACAGCGGCCGCTTCAACCAAGCGTGAAAGCCACTCCGGGAAACATCAAACAGCTTGGCCATCACGTTGATAGGATATTGGTTTCGCCAAGCCTTTATGAGCGCGTATCTCTCACCCCAGTAGGTATTGATGAATACATTTTCATACGACCGCTTACGGCTTACTGTCGCCCAGCAGGGGCAACAGCATTAATGCAGGGCATCATGCATAGAGTAATCGCCCGCGTGGCTCAGGTATGGAACGCCCCAGATCCTTTGCCGTCTCGACCCATTCACCAATTACCTGTTCCGCATTGGCTACCGCCTCTTGATAAGTGGCACCATCGGCCATGCAGCCAGGGAGTTCAGGAACCTCCACAATAAAAGCATTGTCTTCATTACTCCAATAAATGACCAGTTCATACTTACTCATCGTTATTAACCCCCAGATGATACTTGGTGAGTATTCCGCGCACTTGTTTTACTTGGTAGGGTTTTGCCATGCGTCCGATAGGTTGGAGATTGAGGATTTCCGCTATCCCTTCTTTGGTAAGGATATGATGGTCCCCCTTCACGCGAAGGCTGAATCCAAGCCTATCTACCAAGGACAACAGGTCAGCAAAGGCTATGTTGGCATCGCTCCGACCGCTGAGAACGGCGGTCTGGGTTTTTTCGTGTTTACCCAAGAATTACACCAAACCTGAATGTTTCATGCGTTTGATTCATGGTTTGATCTCATTCTGGAGCGAGGAAATCCATCCTTGTAAGCCTAGCCCAATCCAACGGCCGCTTCCAGTCTTTACCCGTCATTGGTGGTTTCGGAACGTGCCTGGCGAAAATGACGAATCATCATCATTTAGGAATGCTCCTCCAAGGTCAGATGCACCGGCACAAGATTTGCCGCTGAAACAGGGCCGCCGACCATCGCCAGACCAACTTACTTCAGAGCCGAAATCTCAGGATGAAACTATTTTGTCGAGGATGAAACTTTTTTGTCCGTTAACAGCTCGGCAAGCTAGCTTTTATGCTCAATGAGTTCGATGCGATAGCCGTCGGGATCTTCGACGAAGGCGATGATGGTGCTGCCATGTTGCATGGGGCCGGCTTCGCGCACTACTTTGCCCCCTCTGGCGCGGATGGCATCACAGGCGGAAGCCGCGTTGTCCACTTCCAGGGCAATATGCCCGAAGCCGGTGCCGAGATCATAGTGATCCACGCCCCAGTTATAGGTGAGCTCGATAACCGCCCCGGCGTTTTCCTCCTGGTAGCCCACAAAGGCGAGGGTGAATTTCCCCTCGGGGTAATCCTTGCGACGCAACAGGCGCATACCCAACACTTCGGTATAAAACTGGATGGCGCGATCCATATCGCCCACCCGCAGCATAGTGTGTAAAAGACGCATACTTTTCTCCTTGCACAGAGTCCTGTGCGCGTTGAAAGTTATCCCTGCAGGCGTTTTTCGATACGCAGGCGCAGGGCGTTGAGCTTAATGAATCCTTCCGCATCCTTCTGGTTATAGGCTCCGGCATCATCTTCAAAAGTAGCAATGCGCGGATCAAAAAGACTTTCCTGAGACTGGCGACCCACTACGGTGCAGCTGCCCTTGTAGAGCTTGACGCGCACCACACCGTTGACGAGGCGCTGGGTCTGGTCGATCAGGGTTTGCAGGGCGCGGCGTTCGGGGCTCCACCAGAAGCCATTATAGACAATGCTGGCATAGCGGGGCATGAGTTCATCCTTGAGATGGGCGACTTCCCGATCCAGGGTGATAGATTCTATGGCGCGGTGGGCCTTGAGCAGGATGGTACCCCCCGGCGTTTCATAACAACCCCGGGATTTCATACCGACATAACGGTTTTCGACAATATCCAGGCGACCGATGCCATGCTCACCCCCCACCGTATTGAGATGGGCCAGCAATTGCGCGGGATTGAGGGCCTCGCCATCCACCGCTATGGGATCTCCATGGGCATAGGTGATTTCCAGATAGCGGGGTTGGTCAGGCGCCTTTTCTGGCGCATTGGTCCAACGCCACATGCTCTCTTCGGCTTCGGCCCAGGGATCTTCGAGAATGCCGCCTTCGTAGGAAATATGCAGCAGATTGGCATCCATGGAATAGGGGGATTTTTTGCCGTGTCTCTCCACGGGAATACCATGCTTTTCGGCATAATTCAGGAGTTTTTCCCGGGAGTTGAGATCCCACTCCCGCCAGGGAGCAATGACCTGAATGGCCGGGTTGAGTGCATAGGCACCCAGTTCAAAGCGGACCTGATCATTGCCCTTGCCGGTGGCGCCGTGAGCTACCGCGTCGGCGCCCACTTCGGCGGCAATTTCCACCATGCGCTTGGCGATGAGGGGGCGGGCGATGGAGGTACCCAGCAGATACTCTCCTTCATAAATGGTGTTGGCGCGAAACATGGGATAAACGTAATCGCGGACAAATTCCTGACGCAGGTCGTCAATAAAAATTTCCTTGGCACCCAGCTTCTCTGCCTTGAGACGCGCCGGTTCTAGTTCTTCGCCCTGGCCGATATCGGCAGTGAAGGTGACGACATCACAGTGATATTGATCCTGCAACCACTTGAGGATAACAGAGGTGTCCAGACCACCCGAATAGGCGAGAACGACTTTTTTGACCATTTACAGGGCTCCTTGCAAAGCGGCCACCGGGCCGATGCCAAATAAAAATTCCATGAGGGCTTTCTGGGCATGCAGACGGTTTTCCGCCTCTTCCCAGACGACAGAAAGGGGACCATCAATGACGTCAGCACTGACTTCCTCGCCGCGATGAGCAGGCAGGCAGTGCATGAACAGGGCACCGGGTGCCGCCGCTGCCATGAGCGCGTGGTTCACCTGAAAGTCCTGAAGAATGGTACGGCGTTGTTCGGCTTCCTGCTCTTGTCCCATGCTGGTCCAGACATCGGTCACAATCAGGTCAGCGCCTTCCGCTGCGGCAAAGGGGTCGTGGAGGACGGTGACATATTCTCCTCCCGTAGCCAACATTTCGGCGCTGGGCGAGTACTTGGCAGGGCTGCCGATGCGCAGGCTGAAATTGAAAATGCGTGCCGCTTCCATCCAGGAATGGGCCATATTGTTGGCGCCATCACCAATGTAGGCGACCTTGCGACCTTCCAGGCCGCCCCAGTGCTCAGTGGCGGTCATGAGATCGGCCAGAAGCTGGCAGGGATGATGATCATCGGAAAGGCCATTGATGACCGGAACCCGGGAGGCGGCGGCAAAATGCTTCAGGGTGTCATGACTGAAGGTGCGGATCATCACCATATCGACCATGCGCGAAATCACCCGGGCGGTATCTTCGATGCTTTCCCCGCGCCCCAGCTGGGTATCGCGGGGTGACAGAAAAAGGGCATGTCCACCCAGTTGCGCCATACCCGTTTCAAAGGAAACCCGGGTACGGGTGGAGGATTTTTCAAAAATCATGGCCAGTGTTTTGCCGGTGCAGGGCATGTAGGTTTCACCCCGCTGGCGCTGTTGCTTCAGGGCGATGGCCCGCTCCAGCAGAGCCTTCAATTCAGCGGGACTGAGGTCGACCAGGCTGAGAAAATGACGCGGATTCATGATGTGGATTCCAGCAGGCGGGCGATCCCGGAAACCAGCAGGTCAATTTCCGGTTCAGTAATAATCAGCGGGGGTAAGAGGCGAATGACCTTGTCGGCGGTCACATTGATCAGTAAACCCGCTGCCAGAGCACGCTCCACCAGACGTTCGGGTTTTTTGTGCAATTCAATACCGACCATCAGCCCCATACCCCGGATATCCTGTACCTCCGGGTGTTGCCCTAGAGCCTCGCGTAGTTTTTCCTGCAACAGCGTCCCCATTTTTTGGGCCTGGGCAGGGATATGCGCGCTTTCCATGGTATCCAGAACCGCCTGGGCCGCCGCGCAGACCAGGGGGCCGCCGCCGAAAGTCGTCCCGTGCTTGCCGGGCCCAAACAAGTCAGCGGCATTTTTGCGGGCCAGCAGGGCGCCGATGGGCACGCCGTTGCCCAGGCCTTTGGCGAGACTGAGTACATCCGGCATAACTCCGGCCATCTGTTGATACGCAAAAAAAGTCCCGGTGCGACCAATGCCCGTCTGCACTTCATCCAGCATGAGCAACAGCCCATGGGTATCACACAGAGTACGCAGCTCTGCCAAAAATCCCTGGGGTGCCGGACGCACTCCGCCTTCACCTTGTATGGGTTCCACGAGGATGGCGGCGATGCCGGGATTGGCAGCCAGCAGTCCACGCACGGTGGCCACATCGCCATAGGGCGCGCGCACAAAGCCCGGTACCAGCGGTGCAAAACCTTCCTGAATGCGGTAGTTGCCCGTCGCTGTCAATGCCGCAAGGGTACGGCCATGAAAAGCCTGGGTAAATACCAGAATCTGCGGTTCGGCAATACCTTTCTGATGACCGTGGAGCCGGGCCATTTTGATCGCGGCTTCATTGGCTTCGGCACCGCTGTTGCAGAAAAAAGCCGCATCCAGGCCGCTGAGTCGACAGAGGCTGTCGGCCAGTTGTTCCTGCAAGGGAATCTGGTACAGATTGGAAGTATGCAGCAGGGTGCCGGCCTGGGACTGTAACGCCGCCGTGACGGCCGGGTGGCAGTGGCCGAGGCCCACTACGGCAATGCCCGCCAGGGCATCCAGATAACGGCGCCCCTCAGTATCGTAGAGCCAGACTCCCTCACCCCGGCTGAAAGCCACGGGTAGGCGGGCATAGTTGTGCATGAGTGTCATCAGACCGGAGCCTCCCCATCCAGAGCAAAGGCCGCATGCAGGGCACGCACGGCCAGTTCCAGATATTTTTCTTCGATGACCACGGAAATCTTGATTTCCGAAGTGGAAATCATCTGGATATTAATATTTTCCTTGCCGAGGGTTGCGAACATGGTCGCGGCGATGCCCGCATGAGAGCGCATCCCTACGCCCACCACCGAAACCTTGACGATATGATTGTCGCCCCGGACATCTTCCGCGCCCAGTTTGGTGGCCACTTCTGCGAGAATGTCCCGGGCCTTGGCGTATTCATTGCGGTCAACCGTAAAGGTGAAGTCGGTTTTACCGGCTTCGGAAATGTTCTGCAAAATGACGTCCACGTTGATGTTGGCATCAGAAACGGGGCCTAGAATGGAATAAGCGATGCCTGGATGATCAGGAACCCCAATCATGGTGAGTTTGGCTTCGTTACGGGAGAAGGCGATGCCAGAAACGCGGGGAGCTTCCACAGAATTTTCCTCATTGGTAACCAGAGTGCCCGGGCCATCCTGAAAAGAGGACAATACCCGAACAGGAACATTGTATTTCATGGCAAATTCGACAGAGCGCGTTTGTAATACCTTGGCGCCGAGACTGGCCATTTCGAGCATTTCTTCAAAAGTAATGCGGTCGAGGCGTCTGGCCCGGGATTCCACGCGCGGATCAGTCGTGTAAATACCATCTACATCGGTAAAAATATCACATTCATCGGCATGGAGGGCAGCCGCCAAGGCCACGGCGGTCGTGTCTGAACCGCCCCGTCCCAAGGTGGTAATATTACCGTGCGGATCCACGCCCTGAAACCCGGCGACAACGACGATTTTTCCGGCTTCCAGTGCGGACCGGATTTTGTGGTCTTCAATATGCTCGATACGGGCCTTGGTATGGGCAGAGTCCGTCGTAATCGCCACCTGGGTACCCGTAAACGATACGGCGGCTTGTCCCATTCCCTCCAACGCCATACACAATAGGGCAATGGTCACCTGTTCTCCGGTACTGAGCAGGGTGTCGAGTTCGCGCTCGGCAGGGTCGGCTGCCATGGCGCGGGCCAGTTGCAGGAGACGATCCGTTTCGCCGGACATGGCCGAAACCACGACAACTACCTGATGCCCGGCGCGATGGCTGGCCATGACTTTTTCGGCAACCGCACGAATGCGCTCCGGGTTGCCCACAGAAGTTCCACCAAATTTTTGTACGATGAGTGCCATTTGAGTAATTTCAGAAAAAATTAAGGGCAAATGATAAAGCCTTGACGCACTTTCGTACAGGATGGGTAACGGGGCGCATCAAAAGTACCCCTGTGAGCACCGCAGCAGCGTCGAGGAGGAACACCTCTAAGTTGTCGAATGCGGTATCCCCGGATAAGACGGTTATCAGGGTTGCAGTTTGGTCGGATTCCGGCTTTTCTTGAGGAGGCTGTACAGCGGACAATATCCCCAAACACCCGTCGCGATAAGGAGTAAGCCGGAAAAGGTCCACTCACGGTAAGGAAAGGGATTGACGAAATAAATCAGAAAAATAATGGCGCCGAAGTAAATCCGCAGCCAACGCTCGGTGCTGTTCATGTTTTTGGTGATTTTCATGATCTTGCCGTCCTTAAATGAGAGGGCTGGGTATGAATATTAGGCTGCTTCTGTCCTTACCGCAAGCGTTCGAATGGGCACTGAGGTGTCGATATTTACGGCATGATCTCTGGCCCTGGTCTACACTGAATATCAGGGGTTGGGCCATTGCTTGGCCTGAGAGTGGCTGGCCGGGATGTAGCGAGAAAATTTTTGATGAACTGTTCGGGGAGATTGAAGAATGACAACCGATTTGCATGCTTTGCACCAAGAGGTCGGCCAGAGTATCTGGCTGGATAATTTATCCAGGACGCTGATTCATGATGATATTCTCAAGCAGTATATCAACGGGGATGGAGTGAGTGGGGTAACTTCCAATCCGAGTATTTTCCAGAAGGCCATCCACTCCAGTCCTTATTATCGAGATGATTTGCGCCAGTCGGCAGAATCCGCAGAGCGGCTGTATGAGCAGTTGGTGTTGCAGGATTTGCGCATGGCCTGTGATCTTCTCCAGCCGGCCCATCAGGCCAGTGCTGGTGATGACGGCTGGGTGAGTTGGGAAGAGTCTCCGCATCTGGCCAAGGATGAAGCGGCCACAGTAGCCGAAGCCCGCCGTCTGCGAGGTTTGGTGCGGCGCGACAATCTGCTCATCAAGGTGCCGGCTACTCCCCAGGGGATTGCCGCTTTGCGTACCCTGATTGGTGAAGGTGTATCTGTGAATGTCACCTTGATGTTCGGCCTGGATCACGTGCGCAAGGTTTTTTCTGCCTATCAACAGGGACTGGCTCACTGGGTAAAACAGGGGGGCGATCCGCGCAAGGTCAAGGCAGTGGCCAGCCTGTTTCTGTCCCGGGTGGATACGCTGGTTGATCAGCATCTTGAAAAAATCGCGACGCCCGAAGCGCTGGCTCTGCGCGGGCGGGCGGCAGTAGCCATGGCCAAGGTGGCGTACAGTGTCTATCAGGAAACTTTCCATGGAGAGGGATTTGCGGAGCTGGCCAAGGCGGGTGGACGCCCCCAGTATCTGCTCTGGGCCAGTACCAGCACCAAAAATCCCGCTTACTCAGACCTGCTTTATGTAGAACCTTTGATGGGACCGGAAACCATCAATACTCTGCCCGATGAAACCCTGAATAAATTACGGGATCATGGCCAGATAGCGAATCGCATCACGGAGGGCATGGATGCCGCACAGGCGACCATGAACCAGCTCGAATCACTGGGCATTGACATGGACCAGGTCGCTGCACAATTGCAGGAAGAAGGACTTGCCGCCTTCTCTAAAAGCTTTGAAGAAATGCTCGCAGAGGTGGGCAAGGCGGTGGCCGGATGATGATTCCGGCCAAATAAAGGGCAAGAAGCGCCTAAAACCCGACGGTATTGAAGCCGGCATCCACATAAGTGATTTCGCCGGTAATGCCTGAAGCCAGGTCGGAGCAGAGGAAGGCGGCAGTGTTCCCCACTTCTTCCTGGGTCACATTGCGATGCAGTGGGGCATGCTCGGCATAGTGATCGAGGATTTTGCGGAATTCGCTGATGCCGCTGGCAGCCAGGGTGCGAATGGGGCCAGCGGAAATAGCATTGACGCGGATGCCATCACTCCCCAGGGAATAAGCCAGATACCGAATGCTGGCTTCGAGACTGGCCTTGGCCAGGCCCATGACGTTGTAGTTGGCCATGGCCCGCTCGGCACCAAGGTAGCTGAGGGCCAACAGAGCTCCCTGGCGACCCTGCATCAAAGGATGCATGGCCTTGGCCATAGCGGTGAAGCTGTAGGAAGAAACTTCGTGGGCAATGCGGAAGCCTTCACGGGTAGTGGCATCCAGATAGCTCCCGCTGAGTTCCTCCTTGGGCGCAAATGCGGCGCCATGAATACCAATATCCACACCACCCCAAAGTGAGTGGATATGCTCCATGGCGGCCTGCAATTGCTGATCATCCATCAGATCCAGTTCCAGAGGTTCTGGAGCGCCGATTTGCCCGGCCAGCTCTTCCACCCGGCTTTTGGTGCGCTCACCCTGGTAGGTCAGCAATACTTCTGCTCCCTGGCGATGCATGGCCTGGGCAATTCCCCAGCAAATGGAACGATCATTGGCCACACCCACGATGAGTGCCTTTTTGCCTGCCATGAAACCCATAATAGAAACCCCTTGCTTAAATATTAGCGTGTGTAGATGGTGAGCCGGGAACCGGGTTGAATGTCGCTGGCGGAGGCCAGACGATTCCATTGAATCAGGGACTTGGGCTGGACATGATACTGCTGGGCGATCTGCCAGAGGGTATCGCCCTTGCGCACAATATAGGTGGTGGCGCGGGGCTGGGTGGCGGCGCGTTCCTGACGGGCGCTGATGGCGGCCACAGCGGTTTCCGCAGGAATATTCAATACCTGACCGGGATGAATAACCGACTGTGCAGTGAGATGGTTGGCCCGGGCAATGGCATTCATGCCGACACCGGCCCGCTGCGCAATCTGCCAGAGACTTTCGCCGGGACGAACCGTCAATTGGCGATGACTGCGGGCTGCAGTATAGACGGGAGCTGCCTGGCCGCCATTAACCGTGAGTTTCTCGCCGACTTGAAGGTCATTGGCCGAACGGATGTGGTTCCAGCGCATTAGATCCTGGACGCTGACACCGGCACGCTGGGCCAGCCCCGAAAGGGTATCACCGGAATGGACGACGAGATGCTGCTGCTGTGCAGGGGTTGTGTAAGTCGTATTTTCCAGGTGGTGACCCCCATAAATCACCAGTTGCTGACCCACTTGCAGGTCGCTGGCAGAGCGCAGGTGATTCCACTGCTGGATTTGTCTGACACTGACCCCGGCGCGCATAGCGATTTGTGACAAGGTATTCCCGGGATGGACGGTCAAATGGCTGAGTGCCGGAGGTGGCGGGGCAACGGGGCGCGCCACCGGAGTTGCGAGGACAGTGGGTTGCGGACTGGGTAAAGCCTGGGCCGCAGCCTGCTGGGGCATGGTCAATAAGGCGGTTTTCAGGGTGGCGGCTTTGTCCTTGGGAACCACCAGCTGATAGTCGGCGGGCACCATCCCGTAACTGATACCGGCATTGAGATGCTGCAACTCTGTCACCGGCACATTCATCAAATTGGCGGCTACATTCAGGGCGACGGATCGGGGCGTGGTGACTACTTCGACATGGGCGGTATTGGGAATGTAAGGCAGACTGATATGGTAAGCTTGGGCGTTTTTGATGACCTGGGCCAGACCCAGCAGTTCGGCCACATAATTTTCAGTTTGTTCGGGAAGGTTCAGGTCCCAGAAATCCGTGGGTCTGCCGGCGGCCACATTTTGCTGAATGGCGGCCGAAACCGTACCCTGCCCGGCATTGTAGGCCGCAATGGCCAGTAGCCAGTTGCCGCCAAAGTAATTGTACAGATAAGACAAATAATCCAGGGCGGCATGGGTGGAAGCCGTCAGGCTCAGGCGCGGATCACCATAACGGGTATTTTGCAGGCCGAAACTGCGCGCAGTTCCGGGCACAAACTGCCAGAGTCCGGCGGCGGCGGCGGGAGAAAAAGCCTTGGGGTTATAGCCACTTTCGATGGCTGGCAACAGGGCCAGTTCCATGGGCAGGCCCCGCTGGGAAACCGCATTGACCACATAGTAGAGGAAGGGGCGGGAATTACCGAGGATTTGTTCGAGTTTGCCTTGATGCTGTAAAAACCAGGTACGCCATTTATCTACTTCAACCCGGGACACATTACTGAGTCGCAAGCCCTGGTCAATGTTCGTCCAGACGTTACCTGAGCCGCTCTGGTCACCAAATGCGCCTGCCGCTTCAAATTGCTGAAGTGTCGCAGCAAGGCTGTCGCCAGAAGTGTCTGGATTGCTGACAGCAGCTGTGGCAACCGGGGCTGAATTCTGCAAGTCACTTTGTGGCAGGCCTATGATTTGACTGTTTGCCCAAGCCATAGGAATGCTCCCTAGCGCCACTACAGTGGCGATAGCGATAATTCGCTTGTTCATGTTGCTCCTTCCAGGGCGGGTGCAATCCACAATCGGGCGTCCCGCAGACGTTACCCATCACAGATATCATTCATAAACAGCAGCTTGGTATAGGCTTTGCTTGCTGTCTTAAGGGATAGTAAGCAAAACCCGCGTCTCGAGTCAAACAACTTTTTGACGGAAGTCCATCCCCTGTCCGCTGCGCTGAAGGATACCGGATGCAGGGCTGGCCTGTTATGCTTTGGCTTTGCTTATTGCTGCAGGTTGATTGCCATGTCTGTTCGTACCCGTTTTGCACCCAGCCCCACCGGTTATTTACATATTGGTGGAGTGCGTACCGCCCTTTATTCGTGGTTACATGCCCGTCGTTTGGGCGGGCGTTTTGTGTTGCGCATTGAAGATACGGATCTGGAGCGCTCCACGCCCGCAGCAACGGCAGCTATTTTGGAGGGTATGGCCTGGTTGGGGCTGGACTGGGACGAAGGACCCTTTTACCAAACCCAGCGTATGGACCGCTATCGGGAAGTGCTGGCGCAGATGCTGAAAGAGGGCAGCGCCTACTACTGCTATTGCAGTCGCGAAGAAGTGGATGCCATGCGCGAAGAGCAGCGTGCCCGGGGCGAAAAGCCGCGCTATGACGGCCGCTGCCGGACGCGGAGCAGTGCGCGCGAGGGGGTGTCTCCGGTGATTCGCTTTCGCAGCCCGGATACCGGGGAAACGGTGGTCGAAGACCTGATCCATGGCCGGGTCAGCTTCCAGAACAGCGAGCTGGATGATTTGATTATCGCCCGCTCCGACGGGACGCCCACCTACAATTTTTGCGTGGTGGTGGATGACTGGGATATGGGCATCACCCATGTGATTCGTGGCGATGATCATCTCAATAATACGCCGAGACAAATACAGATTTTACAGGCTTTAGGCGCCGAGTTGCCGGTTTACGCTCATGTGCCCATGATTCTCGGTCCGGACAAGCAGAAGCTGTCCAAGCGTCATGGCGCTGTCAGCGTGCTGGAATATCGGGAACAGGGTTTTCTGCCCGATGCGCTGCTCAATTTCCTGATCCGTCTGGGCTGGTCCCATGGCGACGAGGAGGTCTTCAGTCGCGAAGAGATGATCGCTTTTTTCCGGATTGACGCGGTCAACAAGGCCGCTTCGGCTTTCAATCCGGAAAAACTGTTGTGGATCAATGCCCAGCACATGCAACGCCTGAGCCCTGAAGGATTGGCGCAGCATCTACGGCCATATCTGGATGCCCAGGGCGTAACAGAAGCTCTCCTCGCCCATGGGCCGGAGCTGTCAGCGGTGGTTGCCTTGTTGCAGGAGCGGGCCAAGACGCTGGTCGAAATGGCCGTTGCCGCGAGCATGTTTTATGTGGCTCCCGCATCTGGCGACAGCAAGGATGTGGAAAAACATCTGCAAGGACAGGCTGCCTTGCTGGACAGTCTGATCCATCACCTGGAGGCTTTGCCAGTCTGGACGGCAGCCGCCGTTCACAGTGCTATTCAGGAGTTGGCAGTCAGTCATGCAGAGGGAAAAATGGGGAAGATCGCCCAGCCGCTGCGGGTGGCTGTGGCAGGGCGGGCGGTTTCTCCGCCGATTGATACGACCCTGGCTCTTCTGGGTAAGGACCAAACCCTGGCCCGCTTGCGCCATGCCATGACCTGGATGTAGCCAGCTTCCTGATTTGCCAGTGCGAAAAACTGGCCGTTTGGGCAGATAAAGGCATTGC
Source organism: Acidithiobacillus sp. TH-A117 (assembly GCF_057473465.1). Taxonomy (NCBI): domain Bacteria; kingdom Pseudomonadati; phylum Pseudomonadota; class Acidithiobacillia; order Acidithiobacillales; family Acidithiobacillaceae; genus Acidithiobacillus; species Acidithiobacillus sp. TH-A117. Next base: position 49,171 of record NZ_JBYCKQ010000047.1, on the reverse strand, counting down.
TAATGCTTGGCGTCGGCCTTTGCATTTGCGATGATGGAGTCAAGCACAGTTCCCGACCGCAAATTCCAGCTCAGGAGATCAGCTCATGGCTATGAACGTCACCCAGAAAATTATTGCCGCCCACCTGGTGAGTGGTTCCCTCAAGGCGGGTAGTCCGATAGCAATTCGTATTGATCAGACCCTCACCCAGGATGCTACCGGGACCATGGCGTATCTACAGTTTGAGGCCCTGGGTCTGCCCCGGGTGCGTACCGAGCTGTCAGTCTCCTATGTGGATCACAACATGCTGCAGTCCGGCTTTGAAAACGCCGATGATCACCGTTTCCTGCAGAGCTTTGCCGCCAAGTACGGGGTGCATTTCAGCCGTCCGGGAAATGGCATTTGCCATCAGGTTCACCTGGAACGCTTTTCGAAGCCGGGAGGCACCTTGCTGGGTTCTGACTCCCACACCCCGACTTCTGGGGGGGCAGGGATGCTGGCCATTGGCGCGGGCGGGCTGGATATTGCCCTGGCCATGGGCGGTTTGCCTTTCAACCTGAATATGCCCGAAGTAGTGGGCGTCAAACTGACCGGAAAATTGCAGCCCTTTGTCAGCGCCAAAGACATTATTCTCGAAGTATTGCGCCGCAAAACCGTGAAAGGCGGGGTAGGCAAGGTGTTTGAATATTTCGGCCCGGGCGTCGCCCATCTGAGCGTGCCCGAGCGCGCCACCATTACCAATATGGGCGCGGAACTGGGGGCCACTACCAGCGTTTTCCCCAGCGACGCTGTGACCCAAAGCTACCTGACGGCACAGGGTCGGGAGACGACCTGGTCCGAATGGGTGGCTGATACTGATGCCACTTACGACGAGGTTCTGGAAATTGATCTGGACAGCCTCGAACCCTTGATTGCCTGTCCCCACAGCCCCGATAATGTCAAAAAAGTGCGGGAAGTAGCAGGTACCAAGGTCGCTCAGGTGGCCATCGGTTCCTGCACCAATTCTTCCTATACCGACTTGATGACCGTGGCGCAGATGCTCAAGGGCAAGGTGGTTGCCGATGGTGTCAGCCTGGGGGTATCTCCGGGTTCCCGTCAGGTCATGGAAATGGTCACCAAGGATGGCGGCTTACTGGACTTCATTGGCGCCGGTTCGCGCATTCTCGAATCAGCTTGCGGTCCCTGCATCGGCATGGGTTTTGCGCCGCCGACCCAGGGGGTTTCCGTACGTTCCTTCAACCGCAACTTTTACGGACGTTCCGGCACCAAAAACGCCGAAGTCTATCTGGCCAGTCCGGAAACCTGTGCAGCCTGTGCCTTGACTGGCGAAATTACCGACCCCCGCGACCTGGGACTGGCACCCATTCATGTGCCCCTGCCCGGACAGTTTCTGGTGGATGACCGCATGGTGCTTGCTCCGGCTCCTGAAGGCAGTGACGTGGAAATCATCCGTGGCCCGAATATCGCCAAATTGCCGACCGGCAAGGCAGCCCCGGCGCGTCTGGAAGGCGAGGTGCTGATCCGTCTCGAAGACGACATCACCACCGATCACATCATGCCGGCGGGGGCCAAGGTGCTCCCCCTGCGTTCCAACCTGCCCGCCATCTCCGAATTTGTATTTCATATGGTGGACGAAACCTTCCCGAGCCGCGCCAAGGCTTCCGGTGGTGGTTTTATTGTGGCCGGGCATAATTATGGTCAGGGTTCCAGCCGTGAACATGCGGCCCTGGCGCCGCGCTATCTGGGGGTGCGGGGGGTGCTGGTGCAGTCCTTTGCCCGGATTCATCTGGCTAATCTCATCAATTTCGGGATTTTGCCCCTGACTTTTGTGCACGCCGAGGATTATGCCAAGGTCAAGGCGGGTGATCGGCTCAGTCTCGATCTGACCGGGCTGGCCCTGGGAAAATCCCTGATGCTCCGCGATGATACCCAGGGTCTGGATATTGAAGTCATGCCGCAACTGGCCAGCGATCGGGATCTCGAACTGATTTTGAAGGGTGGTGCTTTGTCCTGGGCGAGCGAACAACTGGAGCAGGTATCATGACGACGCATATCCACAAGCCCTCAAATGGAAGTCCCCTGACCGTCCGCGACGGGGTATTGCAGGTGCCCGACCAGCCCATCATTCCCTTTATAGAAGGGGATGGTATTGGTTGCGACGTAACCCCGGCCATGCGCAGCGTCGTCGACACAGTGGTGCAGAAAGTCTATGGCGGCCAGCGGCAGATTGCCTGGATGGAGTTGTATGCCGGGCAAAAAGCCGTGCAGCTTTATGGCGAAGGCCAGTATCTGCCCGATGAAACCATGGCCGTCATCCGGGAATACAAGGTGGCGATCAAAGGACCTCTGGAAACTCCGGTGGGTGGGGGTATTCGCAGCCTGAATGTCGCTCTGCGTCAGGATCTGGATTTGTATGTCTGTTCGCGGCCGGTGCGCTACTTTGCGGGCACGCCCAGTCCCATGCGCCATCCCGAAAAAGTGGATATGGTCATTTTCCGGGAAAACTCCGAGGATATTTACGCAGGTATCGAATGGCCGGCGGGTAGTCCCGAAGCTGAAAAAGTCATCCGTTTTCTTCGGGAAGAAATGGGCGTCAAAAAAATCCGCTTTCCCGACAGTTCGGCCATCGGTATCAAGCCGGTTTCCCTGGAGGGTTCGGAGCGCCTCATCCGGCGGGCCATACAGTACGCCCTGGAGCAGGGCAAACCCTCGGTCAGCCTGGTGCACAAAGGCAATATCATGAAGTTCACCGAAGGGGGGTTCCGTGACTGGGGGTACGCGCTGGCGGAAAGGGAATTTGCCGGACGGGTATTCACCTGGAAGCAGAAGGCCGCCATCAGCAAGGCCGAAGGCAAGGCGGCCGCGCAAGAGGCAGAAGCCCGGGCAGTAGCCGACGGCAAGCTGATCATCAAGGATGTCATTGCCGATAATTTTCTGCAGCAGATCCTGCTGCGCCCCGAAGACTACTCGGTAGTGGCCACCCTGAACCTCAATGGTGATTATGTTTCCGATGCCCTCGCCGCTGAGGTGGGTGGCATCGGCATGGCGCCGGGTGCGAATCTTTCCGACACCCATGCCATTTTTGAGGCCACCCACGGTACTGCCCCCGATATTGCCGGACAGGGCAAAGCCAACCCCAGCTCCCTGATTTTGTCGGCGGTCATGATGCTCGAACATCTGGGCTGGAAAGAAGCCGCCGAGGCTATTGTCGAGGCCATGAACGACGCCATTGCGGCGGGTGAGGTGACCGGGGATCTGGCCGCCTTGCGCGGCGATGTGCCAGCCTTGCCGACCAGCGCATTTACTGCGGCACTGATCCGGCGTTTTTGAAGGAATCTGCATGAATCTGCATGAGTATCAGGCCAAGCGATTGCTGGCCGAAGAAGGGGTTCCGGTTCCGCGTGCCATACCTGCCTTCTCTGTGAAAGAGGCCGTCAATCAGGCCCGTGAACTGGGTGGTCCGGCCTGGGTGGTAAAAGCCCAGGTCCATGCCGGAGGGCGGGGCAAGGCTGGCGGAGTGCGGGTCGTCCACAGTGTTGCTGCCGTGGAAAAGGTTGCCCAGGAGTTGCTTGGCAAGCGACTGGTGACCGCCCAGACCGGTTCTCAGGGGCAGCATGTGGCGGCCTTGCTGATTGAAGAACCCAGCAGCATTGCCCGGGAATTGTATCTGGCCCTGCTGGTGGATCGCGGTCAGGCGCGGATGACCTTTCTCGCCACCCGGGAAGGGGGGATGGATATTGAAGAGCTGGCCGCCACACGACCCGAAGCCCTGATCAAGCTGGTGGTGGATCCACGTAGTGGTTTTCTGCCCTTCCAGGCCCGGCAGCTGGGATTCCAGTTTGGTCTGGATGCCAGCCAGGTGCAGCAACTGACCCGGATCATGCAGGGCATGTATCGTCTGGCCCTGAAGCTGGATGCCCTGATGGTGGAAATCAATCCGTTGGTAGTCACCAGTGATGGTCGCCTCCTCGCCCTGGATGCCAAGCTGGTCATGGATGACAATGCCTTGTACCGGCACCCGGAATCCGACGAGCTGTTTGATTCCACCCAGCAGGACGGAAGGGAAATCACCGCTCGACAGTTTGGACTGAACTATATTTCCCTGGATGGCAATATTGGTTGCATGGTGAATGGCGCGGGACTGGCCATGGCGACCATGGATATGATCAAACTGCATGGTGGTGAACCCGCCAACTTCCTCGATGTGGGCGGTGGTGCGGCAGCCGACAAGGTGACCCAGGCTTTCAAGCTGATTTTATCGGATACCCGGGTGAAAGCGATTCTGGTGAATATTTTTGGCGGCATCACCCGCTGTGATTTGCTGGCGGAAGGCATTATTCAGGCGGCCGCCGAGGTGGGTATTCATCTGCCGGTAGTGGTCCGTCTTGAGGGTACCCGCAAGGAGGAAGGAATGGCCTTGTTGCAGGAGAGCGGTCTTTCATTGATTACGGCTGATGGACTGACCGATGCTGCTGTGAAGGCCGTGGCGGCCGCGCAGGGCTAAGGTGTCCATCAATATTCTCTGGTTGCAGCGTTTGTGGCCGGTATTGCGCAATTCCGGTCCGTTGATTACTCGTCTGGCTGATGTCTACGTCAAACGAGGAGCCGATCAAAAATCGGCAGAGCGCATGGCGGAAATGGCCGTGCTGCTTGACCAGATTCTCGATGAGCGCCTGAAAACCGTGGCCCAGGTGGACGACCTGGAGCGTCTCCGCCAAGACCTCGCGGACTTGCGGTCAGACCTGAAGCAGGCTCGCCCCATGGTGCGGCGCCATCCCTACATACTGCTTCTGCTATTGGGTGAAGCCGTGATTATTCTGCTGTTGATTCTGATTTTGGTGCATATATGAGCATACTGCTGTCTCGCGATACCCCCATTATCTGCCAGGGTTTTACTGGCAAACAGGGAACCTTTCACTCCCAGCAGGCCATAGCTTATGGTTCGCGGATGGTCGGTGGAGTGACTCCCGGCAAAGGCGGCAGTCGTCATCTCGACTTGCCGGTATTTGATACGGTGGTGGATGCGGTGCGCGAAACAGGTGCGGAGGCCAGTGTCATTTACGTGCCTTCGCCCTTTGCCGCCGATGCCATCATCGAAGCGGCGGCGGCCGGCATCGAGTTGATTGTCTGCATTACCGAGGGCATTCCCGTGCATGACATGCTCATGGTCAAACATTATCTGGCGGGCTCTGCCGTGCGTCTGATTGGTCCCAACTGTCCGGGCATCATTACTCCGGGGCAGTCGAAAATCGGGATCATGCCCGGCTCCATCCACCGCAGCGGCAAAGTCGGTATTGTCTCCCGTTCCGGAACCCTGACCTATGAAGCCGTGGAGCAGACCACCCGTCTGGGGTTGGGTCAGAGTACCTGTGTAGGTATTGGCGGTGACCCCCTGATTGGCATGAGTTTTGTCGAAGTGCTGGCGCTTTTTGAAGCGGACCCGCAAACCGAGCTGATTATCATGGTCGGAGAAATCGGTGGGCGCATGGAGGAAGAAGCGGCCCAATTCATCCAGTCCCAGGTGCGCAAACCGGTGGTCGCTTTTATTGCCGGGTCCACGGCGCCCAAGGGCAAGCGTATGGGGCACGCCGGGGCGATTATTGATGGTAATGCCGGCACAGCTGCGGCCAAATATGCGGTTCTGGAAGCCGCTGGAGTGCATTGTGTGCATTCTCCGGCGGAGCTGGGTGCGCGGGCTGCGGCCTTGCTGGAGGGCTGATGCGCGTCGCTCTGGCGCAGTGTAATGCCTGGGTCGGTGATATAGACCGTAATGTGGCCATGATTCTGGCGGCAGCCCAGGAGGCCAAGGCGGCTGGCGCCGATTTGCTGTTGACCCCGGAGCTGGCCTTATGCGGTTATCCGCCCGAAGATTTGCTCTTGCGTGAAGATTTTCTGCAGAGTTGTGATGAGGCTTTGCACATGCTCGCGCTGCAGGCGCCTTTGCCCGTGCTGCTGGGGCATCCCCAGCGGATCGATACCAAGCTTTACAACAGCGCCAGTTTGTTGCGAGGAGGACAAGTCGAGGCGGTTTATCACAAGCACTGTCTGCCCAATTATGCCGTTTTTGATGAGTTGCGTTATTTTACGCCGGGTACGCAAGCGCTGGTTTTTGATTGTGCAGGTATTACCTGCGGGGTGGCGATCTGCGAGGATGTTTGGTGCGGTTCGGCAGTGGCCGAGGCTGCTCTTGAGCGGGGTGCGGAGTTGCTGCTGGTGCTCAATGCGTCCCCCTACCATCGCCATAAGCAGGGGGAGCGGGAGTCCCGCCTTGCCGCTCTGGCGATGCAGACAAAACTGCCCATTTGCTATGTGAATCTGGTGGGTGGTCAGGATGAGCTGGTTTTTGACGGGCGTTCTTTTGTGCTGGACGCCTCGGGTCGGCTGGAAAGCCGGGGACCACTGTGCCAGTCAGCTCTCCTGCTGACGGATTTTGCGCGGGGTTTCCAGGGTCTGCAGGTGAAAAGTGACGCGCCTCCCGTTGAGTCGGAAGATATGGTGGCTGAAGTCTATGCCGTGCTGACCCTGGGAATCCGCGATTATGTCCGTAAAAATCATTTTCCCGGTGTGGTGCTGGGTCTCTCGGGAGGGGTCGATTCAGCCCTGACCCTGGCTATTGCCGTCGATGCCTTAGGTCCAGAACAGGTCCACGCCCTGATCATGCCCTCCCGATATACTGCTGCCATGAGTGTGGAAGATGCGGTTGCCGAGGTGGAAAGTCTGGGTGTTTCCCATGATCTGCTGTCCATCGAACCGGTTTTTCAGGCTTATCTTCAGGAGCTGTCGCCCCTCTTTACTGGACGTGGGCCGGATACTACCGAAGAAAATCTGCAGGCGCGGGTGCGTGCCGGTTTGTTGATGGCTTATTCCAACAAGTTTGGTCACCTGCTGGTCACAACCGGCAACAAAAGTGAAATTGCTGTCGGTTATGCCACCTTATATGGCGATATGGCGGGTGGTTTCGCCATTATCAAGGATATTCCCAAAACCCTGGTGTATCGCCTGGCCCGTTACCGTAATGCCCTGTCAGCCGTCATTCCCGAGCGGGTGTTGAGTCGGGCGCCATCTGCCGAGCTGGCCCCGGATCAGCGTGATCAGGACAGTCTTCCGGACTATGCAGTGCTGGATGCCATCATTGCCGCCTACGTCGAAGAAGATCGCTCTGCAGAAGATCTGGTTGCTGCCGGCTATGCCGCCGACACGGTGCGGCGGGTATTACGTTTGATTGATCGTGCTGAATATAAAAGAAGGCAGGCCGCTCCCGGTGTCCGTATCAGTACCCGCGCATTCGGGAAAGATCGGCGCTATCCTATTACCAACGGCTACGCTTCCTGGGGTGGCCACCATAAGCTGAACGAGGAGCAACACCATGAAGAAAATTGAGGCGATCATCAAGCCCTTCAAGCTCGATGATGTGCGCGAAGCTTTGCAGGAAATTGGCCTGGCGGGAATGACGGTGACGGAAGTGAAAGGCTTCGGGCGCCAGAAAGGCCATACGGAACTATATCGGGGTGCGGAATATGTGGTGGACTTTTTGCCCAAGCTCAAGCTGGAGGTAGTGGTGGGCGATGAGATGGCGGATCGCGCCATTGAAGCCATCGAACAGTCTGCGCGCACCGGCAAAATTGGCGATGGCAAGATTTTTGTGAGTGCCGTGGAAAGGGTAATTCGCATTCGCACCGGCGAGGAAGGCCCCGAAGCCGTCTGATTCGGGCTACTACAACGCTGCCGGGCGCAGTGAGTGGTGCCCGGCAAATTTTGTACTAGCCGTTTTTGCCGAGATCCCCTAGATACCGGCTTTGGGGATAATTATAGGCCAGCACCTTGCGCACGGTTTCGGCCTGATTCTGCAGGTTCAGATGCCGGTAGGAGCGGACCAGATAATACAGGGCTTCCTGCCGTGCTGGACTGAGCTGGAAGCGGGTCACGACAGTGTTGCAGCGATTGGCTGCGGCCACATAGGCGTGGCGCACATAATAAAATTTGCAGATATCCAGATTACGCTTGCCGAGAATATCGATGATTTTGGCCATGCGCAGGCGCGCATCGACAGCATAAGGGCTGTTTGGCCAGCGCCGTGCCAGGGTATCAAGCGCGTTGAAAGCTTCTTCGGCCGGTTTGGGGTTCCATTCGGCACCCTGAATGCCTTCATAATAGGCAATGCCTTTCAGGTACCAGGCATAATCCACATGGGGATTGGCCGGATGCAATTTGATGAAGCGCTCGGCGGCTGCCGCAGCCGCTTCGGAATCTCCGCTCTTGTAGTAGCTGTACGCCGTATTCAGTTGCGCTTGTTCGGCATAAGGGCCATAAGGATAGCGGGTTTCCAGCTCTTCGTAGTGACGAATGGCCGAGCTGTAATCGCCGCGTTCCATGGCTTGTTTAGCCGGCTGGTACATGGCGGCGGCGGATTCATGATTCTGTGCAGCCTGATCGTCTTTGTGGGGATTGCTGGCACAACCGGCCAGAAGGGCAGTGCAACAACAGGTAATAAGTAAGCGTTTGCGCATGAAGGACAATAGTCTATAGTGGCGAGCCATGAGCGATGATACTACGGGACTTCCGATGATTTTGCCAGTGGATCAAGCCGGTGAACGACTGGATGCGGTGTTGACTGCCCTGCTTCCAGATGTCAGCCGTAGCCGGATCCAGGCCCTGCTGAAAGGCGGGCATATTCGCGTGAATGGCACGGCGGAAAAACCCAGCCTGCGTATTCAGGGAGGCGAGGCGGTAGATATTGACTGGCCGGAAAGTGAACCCAGCGCCTGGGTGGCCCAGGATATTCCCCTGCATATTGTGTTTGAAGATGCGCAGATTCTGGTCCTGCACAAGCCGGCCGGGCAGTTGACCCATCCCGGTGCGGGACATGCGGACGGTACGCTGGTGAACGGTGTGCTGGCGCATTTGCCGGAGAATGCCTATCTCCCCCGTGGCGGTATTGTCCATCGTCTCGACAAGGACACTACCGGGCTGCTGGTGGTTGCCAAAACCGAGATGGCGCGGCAGTCCCTCATTGATCAGTTGGGTGACCATACCATGCATCGCGAATATCTGGCCCTGGTCAATGGCCCGATGACCGGCGGTGGACGGGTGGATGAACCCATCGGCCGCCATGCCCATGATCGCTTGCGGATGACCGTTCGGGCAGATGGTCGTCCTGCCCAGACGGACTTTCGCCTGGTCGAACGCTTTCCCCGCCATAGTTATTTGCGCCTGCGTCTGGCCACCGGGCGCACCCATCAGATTCGCGTACACATGGCCCATATTGGTCATCCTCTGGTCGGCGATCCCGTTTATGGGGGGCGGATGACCGTGCCCCAGGGGCTGGATGCCGAGGGCTTGGCGTATTGGCAGCAGTTTCGGCGGCAGGCCCTGCATGCCTGGCGACTGAAGTTGTATCATCCGGAAAACGAAGAACTCATGAGCTGGGAAAGCCCGCTTCCCGAGGACATGGAAACACTGCTGGATTTGTTGCGGCAGGTCCGCCGTGCGCGCTGACTCCGGTTCCATCCGGATACCTGACTGGCCCCTGCCCAAAGGCGTTCACAGTGCTTTTACCCTGCGCCACGGTGGATACAGTGGTGGCCCTTATGACAGCTTCAACCTGGGCGATCATGTGGGGGATGATCCCGAGTCGGTGGCGAAAAACCGGCAGTATCTCGTCGAGTTGCTGAGCTTGCCGGGGGAGCCGCAGTGGTTGCGGCAGGTGCACGGTACGGACCTCTTGCAGATACCCGCTGATTCCCATGTCAGTTCTGCCGCTGTGGCCGATGGGGCGGTGACTCATGTTGCCGGACCGGTGCTGGCGGTGCTCACGGCTGACTGCCTGCCGGTACTAGCCTGCAGTCGTGATGGCCAGCATCTTGCGGCTTTTCATGCGGGTTGGCGGGGATTGCTGGCCGGGATTCTGGAAAAAGGCGTGGCCGCTCTGGGGGTGCCCGGTGAGGAAGTTCTGATATACTTAGGGCCAGCCATTGGCTCTGGGGCTTTTGAGGTGGGCCCGGAATTGCGGGCGGCTTTTCTGGCGGAGGACCCCGGTTCCGACAGTGCCTTTCGGCCGGGCCAGGGGGATCGCTGGTGGGCCGATATTTACCAGCTGGCCCGGCAGCGTCTGCAGCGCGTTGGGGTTACCGCCATTTATGGCGGGGACCGGTGTACTTTCAGTGATAGCGATTTTTTTTCGTACCGACGTGATGGCATAACTGGACGAATGGCATCTTTGCTCTGGAGGGAATGAATCATTATGGCGACGTTGCGCAGAGCCGGCGATCCGGCATTGGTGTCAGATCCGGCGACCATCGCTGAAGTATTGGCAGGGCTGGGGGTCATACTCGAAACCCTGCCCGTGCCGACTGATGGGCAGACCCTTGCCTTGCTGGCCGCACCCGAACTGGATGACGCCGAACAGGCTCGGCTGCTGGAAGGGCTGGATGACGTTTTCCAGCGCCTGCAGACAGAAAAAGGCTATCAGGAACGGGATCTGGTCGTGCTCTACCCGGGGCATCCTCAGCTGGAGGCCCTCAATACCCGTTTTCATCGTATCCACACCCATGATGATGAAGAGGTCCGCTATATTGTCGATGGCGAGGGAGTGTTTGGTTTCGTATTGTCCGATGACTCCCAGGTCGAGCTGACCGTGGTAGCGGGTGATTACATTCATGTGCCTGCCCATGTGGAACACTGGTTTCACCTCAATCAGCGGCAGCGTATCAAGGCGGTACGCTATTTCAGCGCCCGGGGCGGCTGGACACCCCTGTACACTGATCGCCCTCTGCAGGATTTCGCCCGCCCATGAGCCACGTTATTGAGGTGGATTACCAATTCCCTGCTGGTGTGGATGCCGTCCGTCAGGCCCAGGCCATCGCCATCGGGCAGACGGCGGGAACCTGGGACGCCCGCTTTCAGCACCGGGAAGCGCAACTTCGTGGGCATCTGGCTGAGCTGCGGGATATTCGCAGCTTACCCACCGGGCAGCAGCTCGCTACCATCGCTTTCCCGGCAGAAAACGTCGATGGCCGCATGGGCAGTCTCCTGACCATGATTTTCGGCAAATATTCCCTGGCCGGTCCGGCCAAGGTCATGGCCATCCGCCTGCCTGTGGATTATGGGCAGGCCTGTCGTTTTGGTCTGGCGGGTATCCGCAAAAAACTCCATGTGGCAGAACGTCCCTTGGTCATGGCTATTTTCAAGCCTGCCCTGGGTTTGAGTGCCGAGGATCACGCTGAAATTCTTGCCGAAGTGGCCATGGCGGGCCTGGATATCATCAAGGATGATGAAATTCTGCCCGATCTTCCCTCGGCAGCCACCCTGGCTCGCTGGGAAGCCTGCGCACCGATTATCGAAGCGCGCCGGGATCGAACTGGACGGGATCTGCTGTATGCCATGAATCTTTCCGGAGATGCCCGACAGGTGCAGGAACTCGCCCGGCAACTGGTGACACGGGGTGCCAATGCCCTGCTCCTGAATGTGCTGGCCTACGGATTTCCCATGCTGGAAGCCCTGGCCACTGATCCGGAAGTGAACGTCCCGATTTTTGCCCACCCCGCCCTAGCGGGTGCCTGGTGCGCCGCCCCGGATCATGGTTTTGCCTATCCCGCCCTGCTGGGCACAGCCATGGCCTACGCGGGTGCCGATGCGGTGCTGTATCCTGCCCATTATGGCAGCCTGCCTTTTCCGGAAGCCGATGAGCAGGGCATTGTTCAGGCCTTGCGGGCCCGGGGCGTGGCTCCGGTACCGTCGGCGGGCGTGCATCCCGGTATGCTGAATGCCATTCTCAAAGATTACGGAAAGGACGTTATTCTCAATGCCGGAACGGGCATCATGGATCATCCCATGGGGCCAGCCAGTGGTGTGTTGGCCTTCCACGAAGGTCTGGAGCGCTGGCAGGAAGGTGCCTCCTGGCAGCTTTCCGACCTACCTGCCGGTCCCTTGCGCGCGGCCGTCGAAAAATGGGGGAATGCCTGATGCTTGCCAAGGCCATTTTTTGCGACTTTGACGGCACCATCACGGAAATAGAAATATTTGTTGCCTTGATGCGCCATTTTGCCCCTGAGTCCGCCGCCGCTATTCTGCCGGAAATTTATGCCCAGCGCTTGAGTCTGCGGGAGGGACTGCCCCGCATACTGGAAGGCATTCCCTCCCGGCGCTGGCCGGAAATGGAAGATTTCGTGCGCGATACCGTCTTGCGCCCCGGCCTGGTTACCCTGCTGGATGCCGCCCGTCAGGCCGAAGTACCGTTTATTGTCGTCACCGGCGGTTTTACGCGCATGGCGGAAATCGTTCTGGCCCCTTACCGCAGGGCTATTCACGCCATTCATGGTCTGGAAGTGGACCTTACCGGACCGAACCTGCGGGTTTTTTCACCCTGGCAGGATACCCGGGAGCTGGTCGCCAAACGTCAGGTCCTCGATCACTATCATCCGGCTACCGCTGTGTGTATCGGGGACTCCATTACCGATCTGCGGGTGGCCAGAGACTGTCCGCTGGTCTGTGCCCGGGATCGTCTGGCCCAGTATCTGGAGGCGGAAGGCAAGGCTTTCATACCTTTTGAAACCTTCGATGATGTCCATGCGGCACTGGCAAGGCAGGGATGGTGGCAGGAGCAAAGTTATGCACAGTGAAGATTTACGCCAGGAATTGGCGCGCGCTGCGCGGAGTTTTCAAGAAAGGGGCTGGATGCTGGGAACCGCTGGCAATTTATCAGCCCGGGTGTCCGATGCTGCCTTCTGGATTACCGCCAGCGGGCGTCCCAAGGAGCTGCTGACGCTGGATGATTTTGTGTCCGTGAACCTGCAGGGGGAAGTGCTGGCCGCGCCTGCTGACCGCAAACCTTCGGCAGAAACGGCCATCCATCGGGTAATTTATCGCCATGTCTCTGATGCCCGGGTGATTTTTCATGTGCATTCCATTGAAGCCAATCTCTGCGGGCATTTTGCCAGAAATGGACAATTGCGTTTGCCGCCCTTGGAGATGCTCAAGGGCTTGGGCGTTCCCGATGCGGAACCCGAAGTGGATCTTCCGGTGTTTGCCAATCATCAGAATGTGGCCCGGATTGCCGAGGATATGGATGCGGCCTTTGCGCAATCCCTTCCCCGGGTACCCGGTGCCCTGATTCACCAGCACGGGGTGACCGCCTGGGGACAGGACCTGCTGACCGCTCGACATCATCTGGAATTGCTGGAATATTGTTTTCGTTATCTCGTACAGGCCAAAACTATAGGAGTTCAGGTATGAGTCAAGCGCTTCTCACTGTGATTGGCGAAGATCGCCCCGGAATTGTTGCAGCCGTCACCCAGGCGCTGTTTACGGCGGACTGCTCCATTGGTGATGCCTCCATGATGCGTCTGGGCGGGTATTTCACCATCATGCAGGTCATCGATTACAGCCGTGATCTGGGTTCGGTGGAAATGGCCCTGGACCCCGCCATCAAACGCCTGAATTTGCGGGTGCATCTGGATCCGATCCCGAGTGTGGCCGTTGCGGCAGATCTTCCCAATACCCGGGTCACGGTTTACGGTGCTGATCATCCCGGCATTGTCGCCGGGGTAACTGGTGCCCTGGCTGCCATCGGCTTTAATGTGATTGATCTGGAAAGTGAAAGTTCCGGCAGTGCCGAGCGTCCTCTCTATGTCATGGTCATTCAGGGTTATGCTCCTGATGGTATCGAGAGCGTGCGTCAGGCGGTCCTGCCCTTGCGCGAAAAAGAAGGCATCGAGGTGGGCGTACATCCCCTGGAAGCGGCGGTTTTCTGATGGCGGTTCTGTCCATTCTGACCTATCCCGATGCTCGTCTGCAGCGCAAGGCCGAACCTGTGCAGGCTTTTGATGATGCACTGCAAAAATTTGTCAGCGATCTGACGGAAACCATGTATGCCGGTCCCGGAGGGGTGGGTATTGCCGCTCCGCAGGTAGATCATCCCCAGCGTATCGTGATCGTCGATGTGCGCCCCAAACTGGGTGAGGATTGTCATGGCTTGATGGTACTCATCAACCCTGAACTGCTGGCCTGGGAGGGCATGGCGGTGGGTCGTGAGGGTTGCATGTCCGTGCCGGATTTCACCGGCAATGTGATCCGCGCCGAACGCATCCAGGTGCAGGCTCAGGACGTATTCGGCCGCGAGCGCAGCTACGAATGTGAAGGCTTTGAAGCCCGGGCGGTCCAGCACGAAATGGATCACCTGGACGGCTTTTTGTTTCTGGATCGTCTGGTATCGCGCAAAACCGACTTGTTCCGACGCAAGAATTATCAGAAATCGCGATAAATTATAGAGTATTGGGTATTGCTGGGCGGGAGGGCTATGGCCCTCATCCTGCTCCGTATTGCTGATCCAGCCAGTTCCGGTAACTGCCATCCATGACTTGCTGCCACCACTGGGGATGCTCCAGATACCAGAGGATGGTGTCCTGGATGCCGGTGGGAAAATCCACGGCGGGCGCAAAGCTTAGTTCGCGGGTGATTTTGCGGGCATCTATGGCATAACGGCGGTCATGGCCGGGCCGGTCGCGGACATATTCGATCAGCTCCGCGCTTTTGCGCCCCAGCGCGGGGGCAGCATGAGGATATTGGGTAGCCCAGCGTGGCTGGCTGGCAAACAGTTCATCCATGCTCCGGCAGATCAGTTGCACAATGTCCAGATTGGCCCACTCATTACAGCCGCCAATATTGTAGCTCTCGCCTTCCTGACCCCGTTCGAGAATGGCCGCGATTCCCCGGCAGTGATCTTCGACATAGAGCCAGTCGCGAATCTGCTGACCATCGCCATAAATGGGGAGGGCCTTGTTGTGCAGAATGTTAACGATGATGAGGGGAATGAGTTTTTCCGGAAAATGGAAGGGACCGTAATTGTTGGAGCAGTTGCTGGTGGTGGTGTTCAGGCCATAGGTATGCTGATAGGCGCGGACCAGATGATCGGAACCGGCCTTGCTGGCGGCATAGGGAGAATTGGGGGCATAAGGGGTGTCCTCGCGGAAAGGCGGATCCCGGGGGGCGAGAGTGCCATACACCTCGTCGGTGGAAATATGATGAAAGCGATGGGGAATGGGACCCTCCGGGCCGTCCAGCCAGAAGGCTTTGGCGACCTTGAGCAGAGTGTGGGTGCCGACGATGTTGGTCTGAATAAAGGCGTCGGGATCATGAATGGAACGGTCCACATGACTTTCTGCGGCGAAATGCACGATGACGTTAATGGTATGGCTGCGCAGGCTGTTTTCTACCAGCGTGGCGTCATTGATATCGCCATGCACAAAATGGAAACCAGGGTACTTTTCCAGTCCCTCCAGATTATGGGGATTGCCGGCATAGGTAAGGGCATCGTAGGCGATCAGTGTTCCCTGGGGATGAGTCTCCAGCCAGTGATGACAGAAATTACTGCCGATGAAACCGGCGGCACCGGTGACCAGCAGGCGTTTTTCGGCAATGGATGATGTGCTCATGGGGGTGAGATCTCCTGTATTTATTCTGAATCGTTGTCGGTCAGCATCTGGCGAAGGGCTTGCCGCCAGTGCGGCGCAGCCCCCAGTGCGGCATAACTGGCACTTTTATCCAGTACTGCGCAGGCAGGGCGGCGGGCGGGGGTAGGATAGCTGCTACTGGCAATCATCTGCAGGGGAATGGCGCGAGACAGCAGCCCGAGGGCCAGGGCTTCTTCCTGAATGGCGACGGCAAAGTCATACCAGGAAGCCACGCCCGCATCGGTCCAGTGCTGAATGCCGTGGAATTCGGGTTGTTCGCCTGCCCGCCAGATGGCTGCGGCCAGTCCCGCCGCCCAGGTGGGGCTGCCCAGTTGGTCTCCCACCACGCCGAGGCTTTCTTTTTCCTTCATCAGCCGCAACATGGTTTTCACAAAGTTTTTACCGTGGGCGCTATACACCCAGGCAGTTCTGAGAATCAGCACCTTACTACCGAGGATGCGCTCCACTTCGACCTCCCCAGCCGCCTTGCTGGCACCGTAAACCCCCAATGGTCGGCGCAGACTGTCGGTAGGGTAGGGGGTGGGTCGGTGGCCATCAAAGACGAAATCGGTGGACAGATGAATGAGTCGGGCACCTTGTTCTGCAGCAGCTACGGCGCAATGGGCGGCTCCGTCACGATTGATGGCGTAGGCTTTTTCCGACTCAGATTCGGCCAGATCCACCGCCGTGTAGGCAGCAGCGTTGATGATCAGATCGGGATGAAACGAGGCGGCTATCCCGGAGATCTGTTCCTGGTTGCTGATGTCTGCCTGGGCACGGGACAGGGCCAGCAGTTCAACAGATTCAGGAAGCTGACGCTGAAGCTCCCAGCCCACCTGACCATGAGATCCGAAAAGTAGGACACGCTGCATACCCTTTCTCCCTTGTTGATTGCGTCCGTTTATTTAGTCAGAACGGCCTGTTGGCGCGTAGAGAAATTCATAAAAGTTATCCATGGGCATACCCTGGGTATCATAACCCGTCACCGGACCTGATGATGTTTGACGCCCACTGCCACCATGCAGGCGCGCTGCTTGGGGAGGGCCGCAGCGGCCACAAAAGCAGGGCGTGTTTGCCCGCAGGCAGGATGGGGATATTCCTGATTCAGGCGGGTGATGAGCTGGTCAGCAATCAGTTGGGCTTGTTGCGGGCTTGTGGCGGCAAAGGCGCGATGATCCTGCCAGGCTCTGGCAATGACATTGCGGGCATCTGCTGAACTGGCCGAAGCCATGGCTTCCCGGTGCAACTGGTCGATGGTTTCCAGAGCAGCATAGAGATCCGTGCGGGCGCTGCTCTGCTGATCGATGACATGGACGCTGAGCATAATGCTGAGCACGCCATAGAGGACAATCACTGCGCCCAGCGCCCAGGCAAAACGGATCCGACTGGATTTTTCGGGACGCTTCGTCATCAGGAAGGACGCCGTTGCGCCGGACGCGCCCGTCGACGGCCAGGACTTTTTTGACGGTCGCTGATGCTACCCTCCTCATGACGGACCTGCAAACGGTTTTCTGCGGCAAAGCGCATGATTTCCGCAAAGGCCTCGGGACGGATTTCTTCCAGGCTTTCATCCATGATGATGGCTGCATTGCCGTTGATGTTGGCTGGCTCAATCAAGGGGAGATAATGAATTTTGTGGTCAGCACCGAAATGGGCGAGGCCCACCCCTTCAATAAGCATTTCTGCCCAGGCCGAGGGACGGAACTTCCCCCCGCTTTCGGTTACCCCGTCAATGATGATCATGGATACCGCTGCTCCTCGGGAAAGTGGGCGATGATACCGCCCTTTGCGCAGACAATGAAGAGTTCACGAATAGGTATCTGCCTTGTTGAAAGCAGAACCGGCGGCATCCTTGGCGGCCAACTGCGGCATGGAGCCTGTTGGTATGGGCCAGGTGATGGCAATGTCGGGATCATTCCAGATGATGCAGCGTTCCGCTTCCGGGGCATAAAATTCGGTGGTTTTATAGAGAAAATCGGCAACGTCACTCTGGACGTAAAAGCCGTGGGCAAAACCCGGAGGTACCCAGAGCATTTGGTGATTTTCCGCAGAGAGGGTGGCGCCGACCCACTGCCCGAAAGTGGGTGATGAGCGGCGTAAATCAACGGCCACGTCAAAAACGGCTCCGGAAACCACCCGCACCAGTTTCCCCTGGGGTTGTTGAATCTGGTAGTGCAGGCCGCGCAGTACCCCTTGTTGGGAGCGACTGTGGTTGTCCTGTACAAAATCGAGCTTCAATCCGGCCTCGGCAAACTGCCGCTGGTTCCAGCTTTCCATGAAAAATCCCCGGCTGTCCCCAAATACCCTGGGGGTGATGAGCAAAACTTCGGGAATGCGTAATTTTTCAATATTCAAAACAGACTTCCTTCTTCGAGAAGGCGCAGCAGATATTCACCGTAACCACTTTTTTTCAGAGGTTCCGCCAGACGGATCAAGGCATCGGCATCGATGTAACCCATGCGATAGGCGATTTCTTCGGGACAGGCGACTTTCAGACCCTGACGCTCTTCCAGGGTACGAATGAACTGTCCGGCATTGAGCAGATCAGCATGGGTGCCCGTATCCAGCCACGCTGTTCCCCGCCCCAGGACTTCCACATGCAGGCGTTTTTGTTCGAGATACAGACGGTTGAGGTCGGTGATTTCCAGTTCTCCGCGTGCCGAAGGGCGGATTTCCCGGGCCATGCGGCTGCCATCAGCATCATAAAAATACAGTCCGGTGACGGCGTAAGAAGAACGCGGTTTGGCCGGCTTTTCTTCAAGACCGATGGCAATGCCCTGCTGGTCGAATTCCACCACGCCGTAGGCTCTGGGATTGGCGACGTGGTAGGCAAAAATCGTCGCGCCATTTTCCGCCTGATTACATTGCTGCAGGGATTCACTGAGGTCATGGCCGTAAAATACATTATCACCGAGGACCAGCGCCGAAGGACTACCCGCCAGAAATGCCTCAGCAATGAGCAGAGCCTGGGCGAGGCCATCCGGCCGCGCTTGTTCGGCATAGCTGAACTCCAGACCCCACTGCTGACCATCCCCCAGTAACTGCTGAAAACGCGGCAGATCATTGGGGGTGGAAATAATCTGGATCGCGCGGACACCGGCCAGCATCAGCGTAGCGAGAGGATAATAAATCAGTGGCTTGTCATACACCGGCATGAGCTGTTTGCTGACAGCCTGGGTGAGGGGATACAGACGGGTGCCGGAACCCCCGGCAAGGAGAATACCCTTACGCTGCATTGCCGCTCTCGGCATCGACTTTGCCACGGCTCTGACAGAGGCCATTCATGTACTCGGTAAAATCAGAACCCACTTCGGGGTGCAGCTTGCCGAAGGCAATAGTCGCCTTGAGATAGCCCAATTTGTCACCACAATCAAAGCGTTCGCCAGCAAAACGATAGGCCAGCACCTGGCGCTCATTGAGGAGATGGGCGATGGCATCGGTCAGCTGAATTTCACCTCCGGCACCTTTTTGGGTTTTTTCCAGAAAATGAAAGAGGCGGGCCGGGAGAATATAGCGGCCCACGACGCCCAGATTGGAAGGGGCTTTTTCCGGCTTGGGCTTTTCAACAATACCGCTGACCTGGAAAATCCGCTCGTCCCAGGGGCGGGCATCGACCACGCCGTAGCGGGTGGAGTGTTCACGGGGGATTTCTTCGACGCCGAGAATCCCGGCCTGATAACGATGGTGTTGTTCGACCATCTGTGCGAGTACGGGCGGCTCTCCGAGCATGAGATCGTCGGCCAGCAGTACGGCAAAAGGTTCATCACCCACCACCGGTTTGGCCATCAGCACCGCATGACCGAGGCCCAGCGGATAAGGCTGACGTAAAAAAATGGTGCTGACATGGCTGGGTAAAATGCTTTGGACTTGTTCCAGAAGGGCTTTCTTGCCGCGTTTTTCCAGCTCATTTTCCAGTTCGTAAGATACATCAAAATGATCTTCAATGGCGCGTTTGCCGCGACCACTGATGAAAATCAGTTGATCACAGCCCGCCGCAATGGCTTCTTCGACGGCGTACTGAATGAGGGGTTTATCCACAACCGGCATCATTTCCTTGGCGCTGGCTTTGGTGGCAGGCAAAAAACGGGTACCTAATCCAGCTACGGGGAACACTGCTTTACGGACTTCAGCCATGGTTCATCTCCTTTATGAATGAGACGAGTATAACCAAGACCACCCGCTGGCCGCAAAGCGTTGTGTCTGGATCTATGCGAGTCGGTCAGTATCAGATTCAGCGATTTCCGGAGTGATGTTGTTCCCAGGTCTTTCCCGGGAGACTTTTCCGCCACCCACCCCGCCGGCCATGGCAAAGCGCAAAGCCTGTTGCGGGGTCATGTCCGGCAGTGGAATGATTTTTTCGCGGGGGATCAGGCAGGTGAATCCGCCAACGCCATAGCTCATGGGAATAAAAACCGCGACGCAATCTTCAGGAAGATGGGGCAGCTCTTGCAAACTGTCGCGGGTAACCAGCCCGATGATATAACCCATATCGCCACCCTGTCGGACCAGAACCGCGCTGCGAAAGCCGCGGTCAGCACCGCCGAACAATAAGCCCACCGTTTCCTGGATGGTGCTGTAAAGGCTGTGCAATACGGGGATGCGCGCCAGCACCTTGTTGAGCCATTCAAAAATCCAGGCAGTCAGAACATGGGAAGCGAGAAATCCGACCCCCAGAATGGTCAGCAAGGTCAGTACCAGTCCCAGGCCGGGAATGTCGATGCCAAACAGGGCCTTGATGGGTGCTTCAAAAAGGTTGTTCAACCAGCCGCCAATCCATAGAACCACATAAATGGTCAAACCAATGGGCAGGGAAATGAGCAGGCCCTGGGCAAACCAGCGGCGCAGATGCCAATGCTGAAAACGGGATTTTGGCGAAACTGGTACCGGTAGCGTCATAAGGATGCCGAATTAAAAAAGTGACTTACACCATAATTGCCCGAAATCTGCGGATGATCAAGAAAGGTCATCGCGTTCTTCCAGGTTTTTGAAAAGTTGCGGAGCCAGACCATGTTTGCGCATGAGTTTGTAGAGATCGGTGCGATGTCGACCGGCAATCCGCGCTGCCCGGGAAATGTTGCCGTCGGTGGCGCGCAGCAGGTTTTCCAGATACACCCGCTCAAAAGCTGTTTTGGCATCCTGTAGAGGCGGAAAGGCACTGGATCCGCCTTGCCGTCCGGCATCGGGAATGGCTTCACCGGCGACCCAGCCTTTTTCGGTGACGGCGGCGGCAAAGCTGACGGCGTTTTCGAGTTCCCGCACATTGCCGGGCCAGGGCCTTTGCATCAGTTTATCCATGGCCTCGGGACTGAAGCCGAGGATGTTGCGGTCCAGACGCTGACTTTCCCGATCCAGAAAATGCTGGGCCAGCAAGAGAATATCTTCGGGGCGTTCGCTGAGGCTGGGCACCCGCAGGGGGATGACGTGCAGGCGATAATACAGGTCTTCACGGAAGGCGCCGCTGGCCGTGAGGGCATGAATATCCTGATGCGTAGCGCTGATGATGCGTAAATCCACGGATATTTCGGTTTTGCCACCAATCGGCCGCAAGGTACCTTCCTGCAGCACTCGCAGGAGTTTGACCTGTACGGCCAGAGGGAGGTCGCCGATTTCATCCAGAAACAAGGTCCCTCGGTCAGCACTGCGGATCAGGCCGACATGATCCTGAGTGGCCCCGGTAAAAGCGCCTTTGACATGGCCAAACAGTTCACTTTCGGCCAATTCCGAGGGGATGGCCCCGCAATTGACAGCAACAAAGGGTTGACTGTGACGGGCGCTGGCTTCGTGAATGGCGCGGGCGACTCGTTCCTTTCCGGAGCCACTTTCTCCAGAAAGGAACACGCTGGCCGAGGAGGCTGCTATCCGTGAAATCTCATCCACCAGACTGGCCATGACCGGGCTGCGGTGAAGAATGCTCTGTCCCGTCTGGGCACGCAGTTCCGCACGCAATTTACCCAACTCGCGGCTGGCATGGCGTTGCGCCAGGGCCGCAGTACAGAGGGTTTGCAATTCTTCATTGCTGAAGGGCTTGCTGAGATATCCGAAAGCCTGAGCACGCATGGCCTCAACGGCGTTGGGAATGCTGCCATGGGCGGTCAGCAGGATGACGGGTAAATCGGGGTCGCGGGCCTGGACGGCTTGCAGAACGGCCATGCCATCCATGACCGGCATGCGCAAATCAGTGATCACTAAATCCACGCCTTCCTGGTCCAACAGATCCAGTCCTTGCTGCGGATCATGGCTGCTCAGTACCCGATAATTCTCACTTTCCAGCCATAAACCCAGCAGCCGCAAAAAATCCGGATCATCATCCATAATGAGAATAGTGGGCATGGTTTCCGGCATCTCAGGGTTTCCGCTGATCAGGCGTTTTCAGGGATTTTTCCGCATGTTGCTGGAGCAGAGTTTCCAGTTGTTGCAGGCGTGATTCTGCAGCGCTGGCCGCTTGTTGTGCCGCCCGGGTTTGTAGCTGGCTGTGCTGCATGCGGGATTGGCACTGGTGTAGCAGCATCTGGTTTTCCAGCAGGGCTTGCACGGTACGCCGCAAAGGCAAGGTCTGGATGGCCATATCCTGATTTTGGGCTACCAGCTCCAGTTCACGGTCGGCATTGCCCAAAGCGGTTTTGTTGAGGGGGCCGCTACGCAAGTAGCTGTTCGCCAGGGCCAGATGGATCCGGGCACAGGCTAGGGAGTTGGCCATCCCGCAATTGTGGAGAGCCTGAAGCAGCGTGGTTCTGGAGGCGTTGCTCAGATCTGGCAGCGCCACCTTATGGGGTGGCGGAGGCGGTGCCGGCATGGCGGCACAGGCACTGAGCAGCAAGAGGCCGCTCAATCCCACCAGCCAGCGTCCCTGAAGGAGCATGTGCGACATTAATAGGGGGCCTTTTGTGCGGAGGATGGTAAGCAGATTTCAGCTTGGAGCCCTCCCTGTGAACGGTTCTGAATCCTGATCCAGCCGTTCTGGGCGGCCACCAGTTCGCGGGTGATGGCTAATCCCAGGCCGGTTCCTCTGGGTAGACTATTACTGACCGGCACTTGATAAAAACGTTCAAATACCCGCTCCAGCAGGGCTTCGGGAATTCCGGGTCCCTCATCTTCCACCTGGAACAGCACACCCTGCTCATCGCTCATGGCATGGACACGGATTTTTCCGCCGGCAGGGCTGTATTTGTGGGCGTTGCTAACCAGGTTGCTGAGAATCTGGCGCAGGCGTTGTGGATCGGCATAAACCTCCAGCTTGTCGTTACTGCTGCTGCAAAGCAGGGTTTGCTGTTTTTTTTCCGTCAATGGCCGCATGCGCTTGTGCAGGTCATCAAGAATTTCGGACACGGCAAGCATTTGCGGCGAAAACTCCAGAGACTGCGCCTGCAGGGCATGCATGTCGAGCATTTCCTGAATGGCTGCGTACAATTCCTTGACCTGACGCACCACGATTTCGAGGACTTCGCGCTGCCGTGGGAGCAGTGGCCCGATGCGCTCGCTGAGCAACAGTTCACTGCCGGACCGGGCAGAAGCCAAGGGTGTTTTCAGTTCATGGGAAACCTGGCTAAGAAATTGATGGCGCAGGCGTTCTTCTTCACGGAGCCGGGCCTGCATGCTTTCAATGCTGCGGGCAAGATCCCGCAATTCCTGGGGACCATCACTGGCCACATGAGTGAATTTGCCGGCACCGATGTCCTCAAGGGCCAGACGAAAATCCCGGAGGGGTCGGGTCAATGCAGTGGCCACTCGCCAGGGGATCAACAGGCTGAGCAGGGCGGTAATGGCGACCAGGGCATAGAGCAGCTCTACGGCCTGGTCGCGGGCTGCTGCCGCTGCCTCTCCCTGCTGTAGAAGCAAGTCCTGCATGGCTCGATGCACTTGCTGAAAACTTTGTTCAACCAATGCCTTGGTATTTGGGATCCGGAGCGCTACAGCATGTCCCAAGTCGGAAGTTGTACCGGCGCTTTGAACGTAATGGTTCAGACTGTTTTGCAAATGTTCCAGCGCGCTGCTCAGGGCGGGATAGGCCGTTGCGCTGGTCTGAATGGTCCGCAGGGTCGTTTGTTCGTGGGCAATGAGCTTGGCAAAGGTTTTTTCATAGCCGGCATGGGGAAGTATGCGGGCCAGATCCTGATAAAATTCAGCCTGACGTTGCTCTCCATGAATTTCGAGCAATTGCTTTTGCAGCGGTAGCCCAACGGTAACCAGGGTATTGCTGCTGTTACCCAGGGTGTGGATAGCCTTGACGGCTACCCATACCACGCCGGCAACCAGAAAGAGGATGAGGATGGCAAACAGCAGTACGCGGCGGGGAATCGAAATGGCCTTACCCTGCGTTTTGTGCTGAGGAGCCCTAGAGTCCCGTTCTGTCCCGAGTTTTTCCATGAAATCCGTTGCCATTCACTCCACCCTATCCAGCACCCTGACATTTTTCACCACTGTTTGCCAGTCAGTGTATGCGACCCTTGTGCTCCGGCCTAGTGTAGAAGATCGGCTACAGGCGCGCAGTTGTGACCCGAGTATTAGTCGTCCACATTGGCCAACAGTGTCGCCGCTGCTTCGCGTACAGCGGCATTGAGATCAATACCGCCCAGCATGCGGGCAATTTCCAGCTGGCGCTGGCTCTCTGGCAGGCGCTGGATATTGCTGAGGGTCTGTCCATCGATAATCTGTTTTTCGATGTGCAGGTGCTGGTGGCCCTGGGCTGCGACCTGGGCCAGATGGGTGACACAGAGAACCTGCTGGCGGGTGCCGAGGCGACGCAGCAAGCGACCTACCCGTTCGGCCACCGCTCCACCAATACCTACATCCACTTCATCAAAAATCAGGGTGTCCATGCGCTCGGGTGCTGCGAGAATGACCTGCAAGGCCAGGCTGATGCGCGACAGCTCCCCCCCGGAAGCCACTTTAGCCAGGGGTTGGGCCGGATGCCCGGGATTGGCGGTAATCCAGATTTCGGCCTGATCCCAGCCATGACTGCGCCAGATTTTTTCATCTTCGGGATGACTCTGCAGACGTAATTCCACTTCGGCGTGAGGCATCCCCAGTTGCCGGATCTGCTCGGCCACTGCTGCTGCCAGAGCCTGCTGTTGGGCTTGCCGGGCTATGCTGAGCGCGCGACTGTGCGCGATATAAGCGGTTTTAGCCTGCAGCAGCGCCTCTTCGGCGCTGCGCAACTGACTCTCCAAGTCTTCGCTGCCCTGCAGTGCCTGGCGCAGGGTGTTGCGTTTGTCGATCAGACCCGCCAGGTCGCAATGATACTTGCGCTGCAGATCCTGCAGCTGTTGCAGGCGGCGAGCAATACTTTCCAGCCTTTCCGGATCCGCTTCCAGATCGGCGAGATAGGCGTGCAGGCTGGCGATACTTTCTTCGGTCTGAATCAGAGCGCCGTTCAGTAATTCGGCATTTTCCTGCAAGTACTGATCATGTTGACTGGCTACACTGAGATGCCGCTGGGCTTCTGCCAGTGCCCGGCTGGCCGGGCAGGCCTCGCCTTCCAGGCGATCCAGGGCGGCCTGCACATGTTCGCGCAGCTTTTCGACCGCGCCGAGCCGTTGTTCTTCGCTGCGCAGGCTGTCCCATTCTTCTTCCTGCAGTGCTGCGGCTTCCAGCTCCTGCAATTGAAAGCGTTGCCAGTCGGCCTGCTCGTTCTGATGGATTTGCTGCGTGCGCAAATCTTCACAGCGCCGGGCTTGTTGCCGCCACTGCTGATGGCTGTCGGCCACCTGATCGAGGATTTCTGTGGATCCGGCAAACCGGTCCAGAAGCGCCAGTTGCCGGTCAGGATGGAGCAGTTTCTGGTGTTCATGCTGACCCAGCAACTCGATCAGATGTTCACCTAATTCCCGAAGCTGAGTGAGAGTGACGCTGCAACCATTGATGAAGGCGCGGCTGCGACCATTGCGTTGGATGACCCGGCGCAGCACACAGATGCCCTCAGCGCTGTCCATATCCTGTTCACGCAACCATTGGCGGGCTTCATGCTCAGGATCCAGAGCATATTCTGCGCTGATTTCGGCCTGTTCGGCGCCGTGGCGGATACTGTCTGCGTGGCCCTTGTCACCGAGCAGCAGGGCAATGGCATCGACCAAGAGGGATTTCCCGGCACCGGTTTCGCCGGTCAGAACGGTCAGGCCGGGTTCCAGATCAATACTGACACTGTCAATCAGGGCAAAATTGCGCACCTGTAAACTGAGCAACATTCAATCTTCTCCCGGAGTTTCGGCCCAGTGCAGTTTTTCGCGGAGTATCTGAAAGAAGTTTTTTTCTTCCGGATGAATAAAGCGGGCGGTACAGGGGGCGCGGCGAATGCGCATTTCATCGCCGATAGCCAGGGGGAAGCTGCTATGACTATCCAGACTGAGTGCGGCAGGCTGACGGCAGGCGGTCAGACGTACCCGAATTTCGACGCTGTCGGCTACTACCAAAGGTCGTGCGGTAAGGGTGTGCGGACAGATGGGAACCAGCAACAAGGCTTCCAGACTGGGGGACAAGATGGGGCCACCGGCGGACAGAGCGTAAGCCGTAGAACCGGTGGGGGTGGCGATGATGACGCCATCTGCCCGCTGGGTATAGACAAACCGGCCATCCATGTGGACGCCCAGTTCGATCATGCTTTCACCGCAGCCTTTGTGAATGAAGATTTCGTTGATGGCCAGGCCGCTGTGGATTTGTGAATGATCGCGCCACAATTCTGCGTGCAATACCCGGCGCTGATCCTGCTGGTAGTGGCCTTCCAGAATAGGCGGAAGCGCTGTTTCTATTTGCTCTATGGAGAGATCTGCCAGAAAACCGAGGCGTCCCTGGTTGATCCCGAGAATGGCTACTCCATTGCTGGCAGTATTTCTGGCGGTACCCAGGAGGGTCCCATCACCACCGATAGCGATGACCAGATCAGTTTCTGCCCGGGTTTCCGCAAAGGCTAACCGCTGCAGACCCAGATCGTCATTGATCTCATGGGAGCATTGGGTTTCGATGAAAACTTCAAGGCCCAGGGATTGAATGAAGTCGCGCAATTTCCGTAACCCCGGTAGCACCGAAGGATCCCGGTATTTGCTGACGAGCAGAACGCGCTGGAAGGGCTGAGTCATGGGAGTAGCCTACATGGGGGCGCGGTAAACGCCAAGAGGAAAATAGGGTGAATGATAGTACTTGACCGTTAGCGGACCGACGCTCCTGACGGGCCATGACTAGCCCTGCAACCATCCATAAAATCCACGCAGCAGCAAATCCGGTACATGGCGACTGCCGGGAATCTGTGTCTGCCAAAGATCGGCATCGCCACCGGTCAGCAATACCTGTGCGTCCGGGGATATGCGCTGAAAATGCTGGATAGCACCCTGCAAGGCATCGACAAACAGATGGAAGACCCCGGACTGGATGGCTGTGCCGGTATTATTGCCCAGTTCCGGCGCCGGTATGGGTAGTTCCATGTCAGGAAGCAGGGCGGTACCCAGGTAAAGGGCGTGCAGGCTCATGGTGATTCCCGGCAGGATTCTTCCCCCCTGAAAGCGTCCTTCGGCCCATAAATCAATGGTAATGGCCGTACCCATGTCGATGATGATGCTGCTTTGGGAGGGGAAATCCCGGGCTGCCGCGAGCAGGCAGCAGCGGCGGTCAAAACCCAGGCTCTCAGCGGGCGTGTAGTTGTTGGGAATATGTCGCTGAAATACGGCCAGATCGGGTTCCCGCAAGCGGCCAGGCGGTAATAGTTCGCGCCAGTGCTGCATGGCCTCGGGAACGACGCCACCCAGGGCAAAAACATCTTCTTCCCGCACGGGGCAGATCTGTTCCCACTGTTGCAAAATGTGGGCAGGATGCAAGGCAGTAGCCACGCTGATGCTTTGGAATTGCTGGCCATCTCCGCTATGGGCCAGCAGAGTCCGGGTATTGCCTACGGCGATCAATAGCATGCGATCACCATCATGATACCAGCGGGCGCAGACTGACGTCGCCGGCACTCAGCCAGACCGGAGCCTTGCCGGACTCCTGGACCTGCAACCGGCCATCTGCTCCGATGCCCCTGACCTGAGCGGGATAATGACCCCGGGCGTCACTGATCTGAACGATTGCATCCACCATGGGGGCGGCGGCTTCTGTCCAAAGAGGCAGGAAGGCTTGCAGGCCCGCGTGGTCAAAGCGGGCAAAATCTGCCTGCCAGCGCTGCAGAATCTGTCCAGCCAGGGTGCTGCGCGACAGGTTGACATGGAGTTGCGCCAGGCTCACGGCGCTGTCCGGCAGGGAGGCGTCGTGGTGTACATTCAGTCCCAGTCCCAGCACCAGCAGATTGGCCGCATGGGCTGGTGATGCACGGAACTTGGTTTCATGGAGCCTGGTTTCATGGGGCAGGGATTGCTGGTTGAGGCGTCGGGTTTCCAGCAATATACCGCCCAGCTTGCGGTCGTTGACCCAAATATCATTGGGCCATTTGATCCAGAGCCCCTTGACGCTATTTTTCAGTACCTGAAATACGCTGAGGCCGGCGACCAGGGTCAGGGCGGGATTGATCTGGATTTTTTGTGACCAGGCCATGCTCATGGCCAGGTGCAGGCCGAAAGGCGAAGACCACTGGCGGGCTCTGCGTCCCCGTCCGGCCCACTGGCTTTCCGCCAGACAAATACCCTGGTCGCCCGGGTTGCTGAGTAATTCCGTATTGGTCGAGGCACAGGCTGGCAGAACCCGGATGCGGCTTTCGGGAATACCCGCAGCATCCGCAATTTCCGCAGCATTGAGAGGCGCGTGGGGATATTCCAGAAAGAGGCTATCACCAGACCGGCGCAGGGGAATGCCCCAATGATGGGCTTCCTGCAGCAGGGCGTAGGGTTCAGCCAGCGTGGCAGCAGCCACAGACGGACTATGACCCAGATTCTCCAGCAGCTGTTGCAGTGCCGCAGTGGGAGCTTCAGGCGCGGATATGACCATCTCCCAGAACAATCCATTTTTGCAGGGTCAGGCCTTCCAGGCCAACCGGACCACGTACATGCAGGCGGTTGGTGGAAATACCGATTTCCGCGCCCAGACCGTATTCAAAACCATCGGCGAAGCGGGTGGAGGCATTGACCATCACCGAGCTGGCATCGACTTCGCGCAGAAAGCGGCGGGCATGGGTATAGTTTTCGGTCAGGATGGATTCGGTATGCTGCGACCCGTAGCGATTGATGTGGGCGATGGCCGCATCGAGATCGTCCACGATCTTGAGCGAAATGATGGGAGCCAGATATTCGGTGGCGTAGTCTTCCTCGCTGGCGGCCACAGCACCAGGCAGCATGGGCAGGCTGCGCGCGCAGGCCCGTACTTCGATGCCTTTTTCCTGCAGAGCCTGGACAATGGGCAGCAGCAAATCATCCATGCGACTTTGATGAATCAGCAGGCTTTCGGCCGTATTGCAGGTGCCGAGGCGTTGGGTTTTGGCATTGACCACCACCTTCAGGGCTTTGCGGGCATCGGCTTCGGCATCCACATACACATGGCAGTTGCCATCCAGATGCATGATGACGGGTACGGTGGCATCGGACTTGATACGGGACACCAGACTTTTCCCGCCGCGCGGAATCACTACGTCCACATGCTTGTCCATGCTGATCAGCAGGCCAACCGCCTCGCGATCAGCGGTATTGACGTACTGCACCAGATCCAGGGGTAAACCGGCCTTGCCCAGGGCTGCCCGCAGGCGCTCGGCTATGGCCATGTTGCTGTGCAGGGACTCCGAACCGCCGCGCAGGATGACGGCATTTCCTGACTTGACGCAAAGCCCCGCTGCGTCTGCCGTGACATTGGGGCGGGACTCGTAAATCATGGCAACCACCCCCAGCGGAGCACGCATGTGACCCACCTGGATACCACTGGGGCGATAGCGCAAATCCGTGATTTCCCCCACCGGGTCGGGGAGGGCCGCGATTTGTTCAAGACCCTGGGCCATTGCTTCGATGCGCGCGTCGTCGAGGCGCAGGCGATCGATGAAGGCGGTATCTTTACCGGCTTCTTCGGCACTGCGCAAATCCTTGCGGTTGGCGCGCTGCAAATTATCGGCATCGCGGCGCAAGAACTCGGCCATCAGTCGCAGGGCCTGGTCCTTGGCGGCGCTGTCTGCACTTTGCAGGCGACGTTGGGCTATGCGCGCCCGTTCGCCGATTTTTTCCATTTCCTGGTGTAACTCCATGATTCATTCTCCTCTGCGGTGTCTGCCATCTGGCAGACATGAGATCAGCGAAGATCCGCTATGGCGCTGCGAGGCCGTAGCGTGGGGATCAGTTCGCGCGGATGTTCTCTCTATTGTGCCGATCTGCGGCGCTTCCGGCAATTCGCAGGCATAAATCGGTCAATGCCGGCCAGATGGGCGTGGGATCCTGACCCTTGATGCGCGCGTCAATGTCGAGGCATTCGCGGATGCCGGCCAGCAGTGACGCGCCGCTCAAGCGCTTGGCCGCATGCCGCAACCAGGCCTGACGCGGGGGAAAAATCCGGTTCTGGCGAAAAAACTGTTCGGTGTCCATATGTCCACCGCGCAACTCGGCGAGAATGCGCAAATCTTTGTGCAATGCCCAGAGGCAGAGGGCGGGTTCTCCGTCGCCACTGCGCAGACGGTCGATAATGCGCAGAATCTGTGGCGCTTCGGCGCGGAGGCTGGCGTCGGCCAGATCATAAATCGTGAACTGACTACTATCAGCCAGCACATGGCGAATGGCCCGGGCATCGATGGTCTGGCCGGGATGAATTTGTTGCAGACGCAAAATAGCCTGATGGCAGGCGCTGAGATTGCCGGCACCGAGGTCCGCCAGCAACTGGATGGCGTCGCGATCGGCGGAGATTTTTTGCAGGGCAAGGCGTTGCTCAATCCAGCGGATCCAGTCTGCTCCTTCGGGGCGATACAACAACAGAGTCTGTCCCTGACTTTCCAGGGCCTTGAACCAGGCGGTTTTCTGGGTGTTGGCATCGGGGCGTGGACCACTGAGAACGAGCAATGCATCAGGGGCAGGCGAAGCCAGCCAGTATTGCAGGGCGCCTACTCCTTCCTTGGGGATTTTGATGCTGTCCAGGCGCAGGAGCAGCAGCCGTGGTTCAGCAAACAGTGAGCCGGCATCCCGTTCATCCCGAAGGGCTTCCCAGGGGGCGGCGGAATGATTCAGGCGCTGGCGCTGGGCAAAACCCTGGGCTGCCGCCGCCGCACAAAGGGCGTCTTCGGCTTCCTGCAGGAGCAGGGGTTCATCGGAGAACAGCCCGTAAACCGCCGCCAGCTTGCCCTGCAGATGTGCCGACCACTGCCCCGGCTTGAGACGCATCTTCAGTCCCGGGGCTGGCGGACGGCCGGACTGTTCAGCACCCGCCGGAGAATCTGCCGGGCGCCCTGATCCATCAGTAATCGCTCGACACGAATCTGCTGTTCATTGGTGGCCAAGGGGTTGCCACTGTTATAACTGAAGCTGTTTTCCACCAGCAGGGATTGGACAGGCAAAAGCACTTTTTTCTGCTGATCCATCACCCTGAATTGCGCATGCAGGGTATCCAGAAATTCCAGGGCAACCCCACTGCTGGGACTGATGCTGATGATGCGCTGGGAGACATAGGCATTGTCAATTTGCAGGAGCGGCCCATCGTTGCGACCAATATTGCCCTCCCGTTGCAATTCCCGATGCACGGCTTGAGCCAGGGCGCCGCCACTAGGGCCGTTACCGGAAACACGCATTCCCTGTAGGCTGGATGGAATGCTCCCCCCCGTCTGCAGATGAAACCCGCAACCCGCCAGGGCGAGCAAGAGCCCGCTGATGAGCCAGTAAGCCCAGCGCTGGCGCAGCCAGCTCATCCCAGCACCAGATTGACCAGCCGGCCCGGCACCACGATGACCTTACGCACGCTTTTGCCTTCCAGATGGCGCTGCATGGCGGGGCTACTCAGTACGGCTTTTTCGATGCTGTCATTATCTGCTCCGACAGGGAAATCCATACGTTCCCGCAGCTTGCCGTTGACCTGAATGACCAGGGTCAGGATATCCGATTGCAATGCTTCGGGATCGGCCTCCGGCCAGCCGGTCTGGGTGAGCGGGTTTTTTTGACCCAAAGATTCCCAGAGAATTTCGGTCAGGTGAGGGGCAAAAGGCGAAAGCATCAGGACGATGGCGCGCAGTCCCTCTCCCAGAACCGCACGCAGATCGGCGCTGGCCTCGGGAGTGATTTTCATGAGGCTGTTGCTCAGTTCCATGATGGCGGCAATGGCCACGTTGAAATGATACCGACCTTCCATGTTACGGCTGACCCTTTCGATGCACTGGTGCACCGCCCGGCGCAAATCTCTTGCCTCTGTCGACAATTCCACTGGTATGGGCAGGGTAGCGGCCCCGTATTCATGGACTAGGCGCCAGATGCGGCTGAGAAAACGATGAGCGCCCTCGACCGCTGCATCGGACCATTCCAGATGTTGTTCGGGAGGGGCCGCGAATAAAATGAAAAGACGTGCGGTATCCGCTCCATAGCGATCAATGAGTCCCTGGGGGTCCACAGTATTGCCCTTGGACTTGCTCATTTTGCTGCCGTCTTTCAAGACCATGCCCTGGGTGAGCAATTGCCGGAACGGTTCATCGTGGGCCTTGTCGGCGGGCAGTAACCCCACATCCCGCAGCAGGCGATTAAAAAAACGGGCATAAAGCAAATGCAGCACGGCATGTTCGACACCGCCCACATACTGGTCCACCGGTAACCATTGGGCCGCCCGTTCATCGAGCATATTTTCCGCATCCGGGCAGGCGAAGCGGGCGTAATACCAGGAGCTTTCCACGAAAGTATCCATGGTGTCGGTTTCCCGCCGCGCCGGAGCCGCACAACGCGGGCAGGGTACATTCAGGAATTCCGGGTCATCCAGCAAGGGCGAACGGGGATCCTTGAGCTGGTAATGGGTCGGCAAGCGCACCGGCAAGTCCGCTTCAGGAACCGGCACAACCCCGCAATGTGCGCAATGAATCATGGGGATGGGCGTTCCCCAGTAGCGTTGCCGGGAAATGCCCCAGTCGCGCAGACGGAAATTGACGGTTTTCTGTCCCAGCCCCTTTTCACTGACCGCCTGGGTGATGCGGCTTTTGGCCGCTTCATTGTCGAGTCCATCAAAGGGACCTGAATGCACCAGGATGCCTGCGCCAGTGTAGGCTTCTGTCATGGTATCTGCGGCTGGAACGGCGCTGTCTGCGGCGATGACGACCTGAATCGGCAGACGATATTTGCGGGCAAATTCAAAGTCGCGCTGATCATGGGCCGGAACGCTCATTACTGCGCCCTCACCGTATCCCATCAGTACAAAATTGGCCGCCCAGACCGGCAGTTCTGCGCCCGTTAAAGGATGCTGGACAAGAATGCCGAGGGGGTGACCTTCCTTCTCCTGGGTTTCGATGCTCGCTTCTGAAACTGAACCGTGACGGCAGCGTTCCAGAAATTTGGCCAGATCCTTGTTTTG
The DNA here is from genome assembly GCF_057473465.1 of Acidithiobacillus sp. TH-A117. Classification (NCBI taxonomy): domain Bacteria; kingdom Pseudomonadati; phylum Pseudomonadota; class Acidithiobacillia; order Acidithiobacillales; family Acidithiobacillaceae; genus Acidithiobacillus; species Acidithiobacillus sp. TH-A117. Next base: position 16,331 of record NZ_JBYCKQ010000047.1, on the reverse strand, counting down.
TTCTGCCGCTTGCACGGCAAGTGGATGTTCCGGCGCTACGGCCAGATAGGTAGCGCCCATCAGGGTGTCGGGACGGGTTGTGAAGACCTTGATGACACCCTCTCCACTGCATAGGGGAAAATGGATTTCCGCGCCTTCGGAACGGCCAATCCAGTTGCGTTGCATGGTCAGCACCTGCTCCGGCCAACCTTCCACTAGAGTATCCAGACCCTCCAGCAGTTCTTCGGCATAAGCAGTAATGCGCAGAAAATACTGCACAATTTCCCGGCGCTCGACGGGTGCTCCGGAGCGCCAGCCACAACCATCTACCACCTGTTCATTGGCGAGGACTGTCTGATCCACCGGGTCCCAGTTGACGGTACTGAGCTTTTGATAAACCAGTCCCTTTTCCCAGAGTTTAACGAACAGCCATTGTTCCCAGCGATAGTAGTCGGGGGTGCAGGTGGCCAGTTCTCTTGACCAATCATAGGCCAAGCCCAGGCGCTGGAGTTGACCGCGCATGTGGGCGATGTTATCCATGGTCCACTGGGCAGGCGCCAGGCCATTTTTCAGGGCGGCATTTTCCGCAGGCAAGCCAAAGGCGTCCCAACCCATGGGCTGGAGTACGTCTTTCCCGCGCATGCGCTGATAACGGGCAATGGCGTCGGCAATACTGTAATTGCGCACATGGCCCATGTGCAGTTGTCCCGAGGGATACGGGAACATGGCCAGGGCATAGAACTTGTCTTTGCCGGGTACGCCGGGGGCGCGGAAAATCTGCTGGTCTTGCCAGCGTTTTTGTACCGCAGGCTCAAGGTCCTGGGGAGAGTAGGCGGGAATATCCATGAATTCTGTCGTTCAGCCCGATATGTTGAAGTGGCACAAAGGTTGCCACAGGCACCGGAGTGGCGCAATCTTCCGGGACGAAATGGGGGCTTTTGGGCTTTGCCATTGGCGCATGATGGTGCGCAGGTTAGACTAGTCAGTAACCGGAATTAAAAAACCACATATGGAGAAAGCATGGCTGAATTGCCGGAACTGGAATTACTCAGACAAAAATTACGCCGCAATATCCTCAACAAACGGGTGAATGTGTTGCAACTGCATAATGCCAAAGGCGAACTGCAGGCAGATGCAGCAGGCATCGAGGAAGCGGCTTTCAAAGGCAAGCCCATTACCGATTTGCATCGTTATGGTCAGTACCTGTTCCTGGAGCTGGCGCGCAAGGATATTCTTGCCATGCAGCTGGGCGGCGAACTCAGTGTCGAGCTGGAGCGCGGGCCGGCGCAGACCGAAAGTGAAGAAGAACTCCGGGCAGTGCTGGAAATCCAGATCAATGGTCACCAGCGTCTGCGCCTGCATGGAACCCAGTTGGGCAATCGTCTGCGCATGCTCGATGAAAATAGTGATGTGGATTTTCTGACCAAGCTGGGACCGGATCCCTTGATGGTGCAAGGGGAGGGCTTGAGTGTTTTGCGCGAAGCCCTATCGCGGCGGCGCAGTGCCCTGCGCAATATTCTGCTGGACGACGCCTTTACTCCGGGCATCGGTGCCGTATGGGCTGACGAAATTCTCTATCAGGCGCGCCTGCGCCCCGATCGCACGGCTCCCAGCCTTAGTGACGAAGAGCGCGACCGCTTTCTGGAACAGATCCCGAAGGTCCTGGATCGGGCGGTACGCTGTCAGGCCAAAACCAATTTGCTTCCCAAAACCTTTCTCACCCGGCACCGGGAAGACAATCATTGTCCGGGTTGCGGCGGAGCTCTGGAGACCTTGTCGGTGGGTGGTAAAACCGCGTTGTTTTGTCCGGTCTGTCAACAATAATTCTGACTTTATCGAGCTTTCCGGGTCGCGTATGAGTTTGCCCCGCACCGACCCGGATTGCCCTGGCGGACTTTATTTATGCTTCCAGGGTAAGCCGCTGGCTTTCCAGCCCTCCACCTTGCCACGCTGGCCCTGGGGATCGTGCTTGCCCTCAAAACCCCCCAGAATGTTGTAGCAGTGCTGATAACCCAAGTCGGCCAGATGTTCGGCAGCCGCCAGGGAGCGCCCGCCGGTACGGCATAAGAGCAGCAGGAGATGCTTTGGCTTGGCCGTTGCCGTTATCTGTTGGTCAAAGTCCGGGTTGGGCGTCATGCCGGGATAATTTTGCCAGGGAATATGCTTGCTTCCTTCAATGAAACCGACAAAATCCAGTTCCGGGTGGGAACGTACATCCACCAGCATGGCGTCAGGATGGTCGCGGAGCAGGGTGTGAGCCTCCTCCGGAGTCAGGTCCCCGGCATGGCGCTTGCCAGCCGCCTGGGCACGCTCGTGAGCTTTTTCCAGAATTTCGGTGCTCGTCATGTTTGCTGTCATGGTCATTTTTGTCTCCTTGTATGGCCGTTTATGGGGCTTGTCATTCAACCATATTAGACTATATCACTACCTTGCTTAGGGAGGCAGTTCGGCGATCTTCGTTGCCGATGTTCCAAGCATGGGGTAACGGTCTTTACGAAGTTTTGAATGAATATAGATCTTGAAGAGCGGTCTGAAGTAAGTGGTTTGAGATATTTCCCTTGAAAACCAACCAACCGATTGGTATGTTACTGGGTGCACTGTTCTTGGTTGGTGAGATGATCCAAAGTATGTTAGTTGTGAGGAGATAATCTACGTATGAGAAACAAGCAAGAAGTTAAAGTTAAACCATGTAATCAATGCGCCGAAAATAATGATCTTGGTTTTGATTTTACGATGGCCTTCCAGCCGATTGTGAAATATTCTTCTAAAAACATATTTGGTTATGAAGCCTTGGTTCGTGGCTTGAATGAAGAGTCGGCTTATTCTGTTATAGCTCAAGTAAATGAAAATAATGTATACCATTTTGATCAGCTTTGTCGGGTTAAAGCAATTTCTTTAGCAGCAAAGCTTGGCATCGATTCAATGCTGAGCATTAATTTTCTTCCAAATGCGGTTTATCGTCCTGAGCTTTGTATAAGAACAACTCTTGAAGCGGCTAAGGAGTTCAGTTTTCCGGTTCATCGGATTATGTTTGAGTTTACTGAGGTTGAAAAAGTAAAGGATAATAGCCATCTCAAAAATATTGTTGAATACTATAAGCAATCCGGTTTCTTGACAGCTATTGATGACTTTGGTGCCGGCTATTCTGGCTTAGGTTTGCTCGCTGGATTCCAAACAAATATAATTAAGTTAGATATAGATCTGATCCGTAATATTCAGAATGACCCTGTACGCCAGATAATTCTTAAAAGCTGCTTGTCAATGTTCTTTGAACTCAATATCACACCTCTTGCTGAAGGTGTCGAAACTCAAGAAGAAATGCTTTTCTTGTTTGATATGGGCATTGATTTAATGCAAGGCTTTTATTTTGCAAAACCGGGTTTTGAAATGTTACCCAAGGTGGATTTTGATCTGCTGTAAAAATTAGCGATAAATTCAACTGAATTATGCTGCTTGGGGGTTTCCGGATAGGAAAATATTAGCCATATTCGGCAATCTTTCCAAATTTTTGGGCAGGATAATACATTGCAACAATCGTAAAGCCTGAATTTATGTTGACATTGGGATTGCTGTTCGATAAGCCAAGGTGATAACTTTAATTTGTGATATATGTTCGCTTTTTAAAGAGGTCGCTAGTGCTTAAAATGGATGACTATTTTCCCATGGTGATGGCCTTGACTGAGAAGAGAATATGCCTGTGCAAATGCAGCTTCATGAAAACCGTCAATAATTCTAGTTGTCGTATGACGGATTTTCCCTTCATCTACAAGTGCTGCAACTTCTGCGAGGATTGTCTGTTGCCGCTGGATGTCGGGCGTAGTGTACATAGTCCGGGTAAACATGAATTCCCAATGAATGCTAATACTTTTTTGTTTGAAGGGGATGATATCAAATATTTCGGGATCGTCGATCAGGCCAAGATGTCCCTGTGGAGCCATTAGGGCGGGAAGTTGTGAGGCATATGTTTCTGAATGGGTTGTGCAAAAAACAAAGTTTGGCTTTACTAACGATTGAGAAATCCAGGTTTCTGAAAAGGCTGGCGTATGATCCACTATCATGTGCGCCCCAAGTTCCAAGCACCAGGCTTGACTCTCAGGCCGCGAAGCTGTGGCAATTATTTGCAGGTCGGTGAGCCTTTTTGCTAATTGGACAGCCATGGACCCTACACCACCCGCAGCCCCGATTATCAGTAATTGATCATTATGTTGGGATCGTTGCTGTATCTGGAGGCGGTCAAAGAGCATTTCATAGGCTGTCAGCGCTGCCAGGGGTAAGGAAGCCGCTTCGGCAAAACTCAGGCTTTGTGGCTTGCGGGCAACAATACGCTCATCCACCAACTGAAACTCGGCATTACTTCCTGGTCGTTGCATCTCACCAGCGTAGTACACAGCATCTCCAGGTTGAAACAAGGTGCAAGACTCGCCGACGGCTACCACGACTCCGGCGGCGTCGAAACCCAAGATACGTTGTTCTCCGGGAGAAGGTTGTACTCCAGCCCGTATTTTCAGGTCGACGGGATTCACTGACACGGCATGAACCTCCACGAGTAAATCGTGACCTGTCGGTTGAGGAGTAGGGACTTTTACGGCATAAAGCTGGGTGGAGGAGGATTGATATAAAGCAGTATCAAAGGCAAAAGCACGCATCGTCATTCTCCCAGAAGATGAATTAACATAAATGTTAGCGGTATAAATTGCTTTGACAAGTGCGCACACCTACGTTGCTGAGGTGCTTTATTTATACTGAGAGTCATCAAGTGTGTCTTCATACGAATTCAGATTGTTGCTACCTGATATTACCCAAAGAATATTGACCCAGCAGTTAAGGGGGGCTAGAAAAAGGCGGCTTAATCACACATAAGATTTATGTGAAAATCCCGCCAAAACTGGAGGAATACATTCTCAACGAATACCGGCAAAGCGCAAATTGGTTGACATCAATCCCAGCTCAACGCTCCCCCGGTTTGATATTCTGTCACCCGGGTTTCAAAAAAGTTTTTCTCCTTTTTGAGATCCATCATTTCGCTCATCCAGGGGAAGGGGTTTTGCACACCCGGATACTGTTGGGGCAGGCCCAGCTGGACTAGGCGCCGGTTACCGATGAATTTGACGTAATCCTTGAATATCGGGGCATTGAGGCCCAGCACGCCACGCGGCATGGTGTCGTCGGCGTAGGCACATTCCAGTTCCACCCCGCGCCGGATCAGGTCGATAATTTCCTGCTGGAAGGCTTCCGTCCAGAGTTGCGGGTTTTCGGCTTTGATCTGGTTGGCCAGATCCAGGCCAAAATTGCAGTGCATGGATTCGTCGCGAAGAATGTACTGATACTGCTCGGCAGCGCCGACCATTTTATTCTGCCGACCCATGGCGAGAATCTGGCTGAAACCGACATAGAAAAAAGTACCTTCCATGATGGCGGCAAAAACAATCAGGGAACGCAGCAGTTTCTGGTCATTTTCCAGAGTGCCGGTCTTGAAGTGGGGGTCCGCGAGAATGTCAATGAAGGGCATGAGAAACTGGTCCTTGTCACGTACCGACGGTACTTCGTGGTACATGTTGAAGATTTCTCCCTCATCCAGGCCAATGGATTCCACAATGTACTGATAGGCATGGGTGTGAATGGCTTCTTCAAAGGCTTGACGGAGCATGTATTGCCGGCATTCAGGTGCGGTGATGTGGCGATAGGTGCCCAGCACAATATTGTTGGCGGCGAGACTGTCGGCGGTGACGAAAAAGCCGAGATTGCGCTTGACGATCCGCCGTTCATCTTCGGTGAGACCTTTGGGATCTTTCCACAGGGCAATATCCCGGGACATCTGGATTTCCTGGGGCATCCAGTGGTTGGCGCAGGCTGCCAGATACTTGTCCCAGGCCCACTGATATTTGAATGGCACCAGTTGATTGACATCGGCGCGGCCGTTGATGATGCGCTTGTCCTCGGCCCGTACCCGGGCGAAGCGGATGCTTTCATCTTCGGGCAAGGATGCTGGCAAATCATTCAGGCTGCTGCGCAGCGGCTCGGGACGCAAACGGTTTTCAAAATTCAACATAATGGTACATTCTCCTCTGCTTATTGGCAGGCTTCACAGGTGGGATCATCAATGGCACAGGCCTTCGGCTGGTGGCCGGGCACGGCATTGAGAGTGCCTGTTTGTACAGTAGATTTTTCCGCCGCTGTAGCGCCCAGCGAACGGAGGTAATACGTGGTTTTCAGGCCACGCTTCCAGGCCAGACGATAGGTTTCGTCAATTTTCTTGCCGGAGGGCTGCCCAAAATACAGATTCAGACTCTGCGCCTGGTCCAGCCATTTCTGACGGCGTGCCGCTGCTTCCACCAGCCAGTCCGGATCGGTTTCAAAGGCGTTGGCATACAGGGGTTTGAGCGCGGCAGGAATGCGATCCACGGGCATGACGGAACCGTCAAAATATTTGAGATCATTGACCATGACTTCATCCCAGAGACCCTGACGTTTGAGGTCGTGTACCAAATAGCTGTTCACCACCGTAAATTCGCCGGAAAGATTGGATTTGACGTACAGATTTTGATAAATGGGTTCGATGCCCTGACTGACGCCGACAATGTTGGAAATGGTCGCCGTGGGCGCGATGGCCAGGCAGTTGCTGTTACGGATACCCTCGCGGACCTTGTTGCGCAGCGCGCTCCAATCGAGACGATAGCTGCGATCCACATCCACCCCATGCTCACGGCTGGCGGCAAGTACTTCAATGCTGTCGATGGGTAATATGCCCTGACTCCAGAGCGAACCCTGAAAACTGGGGTAGCTGCCACGTTCCCGGGCCAGATCCGCCGATGCGTCCAGGGCATGGTAGGAAATCACTTCCTGGCTGATATCGGCAAATGCCACCGCGGCCGCCGAGGCATAGGGTATGCGCATTTCCAGCAGGGCGTCGGAAAAGCCCATCAGACCGAGGCCCACCGGGCGATGACGGAGGTTACTGTTACGCGCCTTGCTGACCGCGTAGTAGTTCATGTCGATGACATTGTCGAGCATGCGCATGGCAATCCGGATGGTGCGGCTCAGCTTGTCCGTATCCAGTAGTGCCAGCAGATCTTCGGGCGTGCTCTCGGTGCGCAGGGCGGGAACATCAGTCAGGGCCGTGGTTTTCAGGTGCGCCACCAGATTGACGGAGCCGAGGTTGCACACGGCAATTTCCTTGTCGTTGGTGTTGAGGGTGATTTCCGTACAGAGGTTGGAACTGTGGACGACACCCACATGCTGCTGAGGACTGCGTAGATTGCAGGGGTCCTTGAAGGTAATCCAGGGATGCCCGGTTTCAAAAAGCATGGTCAGCATTTTCCGCCAAAGCTGAATGGCCGGAATTTTTTTGTAGAGTTCGATTTCGCCGGCATCGGCCAAGCGCTCATAGTGTTCGTAGCGCGCGCGGAATGCGGAGCCGGTCAGGTCATGGAGGTCGGCCGTTTCATTGGGGCTGAAAAGGGTCCAGGCGCTGTTGCTTTCCACCCGCTCCATGAACAGGTCGGGAATCCAGTTGGCGGTGTTCATGTCGTGGGTACGACGCCGGTCATCGCCGGTATTTTTGCGCAGCTCAAGAAACTCCTCGATATCCATGTGCCAGGTTTCGAGGTAGGCGCAGACCGCGCCCTTGCGCTTGCCGCCCTGATTGACGGCGACGGCGGTGTCATTGACGACCTTGAGGAAGGGAACCACTCCCTGGGATTTGCCATTGGTACCCTTGATGAAAGATCCCAGCGCCCGCACCGGAGTCCAGTCATTACCCAGGCCGCCGCTGAATTTGGAAAGCAGGGCATTTTCCTTGATAGCCTCGTAAATATCGTCCAGATCATCTCCCACGGTGGTCAGGAAGCAGCTGGATAATTGCGGACGCAGGGTGCCGGAATTGAACAGGGTCGGCGTTGAGCTGACGAAATCGAAGCTGGAGAGTACTTCATAAAAAGCGATGGCGTGTTCTTCCCGATCGACCTCATTGATGGCCAGACCCATGGCGACGCGCATCCAGAAGGACTGAGGCAGTTCAATATGGCGATCACGCACATGCAGGAAATAACGGTCGTAGAGAATCTGCAGGCCCAGATACTGGAAATTGAGATCCCGCTCCGGTTTCAGGGCTGCCGTGATCCGGTCCAGATCATATTGTCCCAGGCGGGGATCAATCAGTTCATGGGCAATGCCGGTTTGCAGATAGTCCCGGAAGTATTCGGGATAGCGCAGGGCCATTTCAGCTTGGGTAGCGGCTTCTCCCAGCACTTCCCAGCGGACCCGATCGAGCAGCAGACGCGCAGAAACATAGGCGTAGGCAGGATCGCGCTCGATCATGACCCGGCTTGCCAGAATCGGCGCCTGAAAAAGCTCATCTTCACTGATGCCGTCGTAGAGATTTTTGCTGGTATTGTTCAGCAGCATATCCACGGAAACGGCTTCGCCGAGACCGCTGCAGGCTTCTTCCAGCACCGCGCGCAGGCGCTGCATATCGAGAGGGCGCTGGCTGCCATCGGGATATTTCACCTGGATTTGCGGGATATCGGTGAGGGGTGTGGCAGCGTTCTGCTGGCGACGCTCACGGGCGCGCTCTTCACGATAGAGCACGTAGGCTCTGGCTACTTCATGTTCCCCGGCCCGCATCAAGGCCAGTTCTACCTGATCCTGAATGTCTTCAATATGAAAGGTGCCGCCACCGGGCTGGCGTCTTTGCAAAGCCTCGATGACCTGTCCGGTCAGACGGGTCACCAGATCGCGCACCCGGGCGCTGGCTGCACCGCTGCCGCCTTCCACGGCCAGAAAGGCTTTGGTCATGGCGATATGAATTTTGCTGGCATCAAAGGTGACTACCGCATTGTTGCGGCGGATTACCTTGTAGTGGCTGGCTTCTGAAGGATCGTAGGCGGGATTGCTGACAACGGCTTGAGCGGCAGGGTTGGGCATGTGAAGACTCCGAAGCAGGGCGAAAGGGGCCAGGAAAGAGCAGCGTGCAGGGCACGCGACGGGCACCCGGGAAAACAAATGCTTGCCAGACGCCTCATCTACTAAATATAGTCCTGCTGAAGCTGTTGTCAACTACATATTGTGGATGAGAGCGTGGATAACTGTGTGACAAGATGTGGATAAGGTGGCCAGCACAATCATTTTTCAAGGATTTCGAGATGTTTTCTGGGATGAGATTTCCCATCAATAAAACTGGACTTGTTCTAAACGGGTTCTTGGGCGCATACTGAGCCCATAGATATGCTAGGAAGGATCAAATATGACAGCTTCAACCCTGGATATAGCACGCGCCACTTTGTTTGCACCCGGCGGCATCAGCGAAGGGGAGCTGGAAAAAGTGTTTGGCCGATTATCGCACCGGGCTCTGGATGATGCGGATTTGTATTTTCAATACAGCCGCAGCGAAGGTTTCAGTCTGGAAGAAGGGGTGGTCAAAAGCGGTAGTCATTCCATCGAGCAGGGTGTGGGCGTGCGCGCCATCAACGGTGAGCGGCAGGGGCTAGCCTATTCGGATGAAATTGCCGTGGATGCCCTGTTGACAGCCGCTGACGCGGCCCGGGCCATTGTCCATCAAAGTGGAGAAAACCGGGGGCTGGTCTGGCAACGACGTCAGGGTCTATCTCTGTATCAGCCCACCGATCCACTGGCTTCCATTCCCAATGAAGAAAAAATTGCCTTGTTGGAGCGGGTAGAGCGCGCCGCGCGGGCGGTGGATCCGCGTATTGTTCAGGTCATGGCCAGCCTCAGTGCGCGCTTCGAAGCGGTGTTGGTGGCCCGGCTGGATGGCACCATGGCGGCAGATGTGCGGCCGTTGGTGCGTCTGCATGTTTCAGCCATTGCCGAGCAGGGCGGGCGACGGGAGCAGGGTAGTGCTGGCGGTGGTGGTCGCTTTGATTATCAGCACTTTTTGGAAGGGCAGATGGCGGAAGATTTCGCCCGGGAAGCCGCTCGCCAGGCGCTGGTCAACCTGGAGGCCGAAGCCGCCCCGGCCGGCAGTATGGACGTGGTGCTGGGTCCGGGTTGGCCGGGAATCCTCCTGCATGAAGCCATCGGCCATGGTCTGGAAGGGGATTTCAATCGCAAGGGTACCAGCGCCTTCAGTGGCCGGGTCGGTGAGCGGGTGGCGGCGCCGGGGGTAACGGTGGTGGACGATGGCACTCTGGAAAATCGCCGGGGCAGTCTCAATGTGGACGACGAGGGTACGCCCACCCAATGCACTACTCTGATTGAAGACGGCATCCTCAAGGGTTATCTCCAGGATACTCTCAATGCCCGTCTGACTGGTACCCGTTCGACGGGCAATGGTCGCCGCGAGTCCTATGCGCATCTGCCCATGCCACGGATGACCAATACCTACATGCGCGCGGGTGATCGGGATCCTCAGGAAATCATTGCCAGCGTCCGCCGTGGGCTGTATGCAGTCAATTTTGGTGGTGGTCAGGTGGATATTACCAACGGCAAATTTGTCTTTTCCGCATCAGAAGCCTATCTGATTGAAAATGGTAAAATAACCCGGCCGGTAAAAGGGGCGACCTTGATTGGCAATGGACCGGATGTGCTGACCAGGGTTGAAATGATCGGCAATGATCTCCAATTAGACACAGGTGTAGGCACTTGTGGCAAGGATGGTCAGAGCGTGCCGGTAGGGGTCGGTCAGCCTACCCTCAAAATACGCGACCTGACGGTCGGAGGAACCCAGGGATGAAAAAAAGGTTATTGTCAGTAGCTTTACAGGGGGCTAACATCAAAGTGTCTGTCCATCTTGAATCAGGTCCAAATTCTCCCTTGCGGGGGGTAACTTATGAATAATGTCTTAAAAAACGTGTTGTTGTGGGTGGCTATAGGGGTCATCCTGATGCTGGTGTTTCAGAACCTCAATACGAGCAGTTCAACGCCGGCTCAGGCCATGGATTTCTCAACCTTTGTGAACAGCATCAAGCAGGGCCAAGTGGCCGATGTGAATATTGATGCCAATCATGTCACGGGCAGCCTCAGTTCGGGGCAAAAGTTCAGCGTCTATACGCCGACCAATGATACCCAACTGGTCCCCCAGTTGCTGGCGGCAGGGGTGAAAATCAATGTCAAACCCCCGGCAGGTCAGTCCATTCTCCTGTCCATCCTGATTTCCTGGTTCCCCATGTTGCTCCTCATCGGCGTCTGGATTTTCTTCATGCGGCAGATGGGCGGCGGTGGCGCGGGCGGTCGTGGCGCCATGACATTCGGGCGTAGCAAGGCGCGGATGCTCACCGAAGAAAACAACAAGGTGACTTTTGCCGATGTGGCTGGTGTGGAAGAAGCCAAGGAAGAGTTGGCGGAAATTGTCGACTTCCTGCGCGATCCCCAGAAGTTTCAGCGCCTCGGCGGGCGTATTCCCAAGGGCGTGCTGTTGATGGGTTCACCGGGTGCGGGCAAGACGCTGTTGGCCCGGGCCATCGCTGGTGAAGCCCGGGTGCCGTTCTTCTCCATTTCCGGTTCTGACTTTGTGGAAATGTTCGTGGGTGTCGGTGCTTCCCGGGTGCGGGACATGTTCGAACAGGCCAAGAAACATGCGCCCTGCATTATTTTCATCGACGAAATTGATGCGGTTGGGCGTCAGCGTGGTGCCGGCCTGGGTGGTGGCAATGATGAACGTGAGCAGACCCTCAATCAGTTGCTGGTAGAAATGGACGGTTTTGAAGGTACGGAAGGCATCATTGTGGTGGCGGCTACCAACCGTCCCGATGTGCTGGATCCCGCTCTGCTGCGTCCCGGTCGTTTTGACCGCCAGGTCACGGTTCCGTTGCCGGATATTCGCGGTCGTGAGCAGATTCTCCAGGTACACATGCGCAAGGTGCCCATTACGCCTGACGTGGATCCCAAGGTCATTGCCCGGGGCACTCCGGGTTTTTCCGGAGCCGACCTGGCCAATCTGGTCAATGAAGCGGCCTTGATGGCAGCCCGGAAAAGCAAGCGTCTGGTGGACATGCATGACTTTGAGAATGCCAAGGACAAAGTCATGATGGGTGCCGAGCGCAAGTCGGTGGTGATGAGCGACAAACAGCGTGAGACCACGGCTTACCATGAATCCGGTCACGCGGTGGTAGCCAAACTGCTGCCCGGTACTGATCCGGTGCACAAGGTCACCATCATTCCGCGCGGTCGGGCTTTAGGGGTAACCATGCAGTTACCGACCGAAGATCGCTTCAACTATGAGCGGCTGGAAATTCTCAGCAACATCTCCATTCTCATGGGCGGGCGTATTGCCGAAGAAGTTTTCCTGAACCAGATGACCACCGGTGCGGGCAATGATATTGAACGCGCCACCGACTTGGCCCGGAAAATGGTGACCCAGTGGGGCATGTCCAGTATTGGTCCCATGGTCATTGGTGAAAAGGAAGAAGAGGTATTCATCGGGCGGGAAATGACCAAACACAGTAACATTTCCGAACAGACGGCCATGACGGTGGACGGAGAAATCCGCAACATCATTCGTGAACGTTATGACATTGCTCGCAAGCTTATCGAGGAAAATCGCGATAAGGTGGAGGCCATGGCCCAAGCGTTGCTCAAATATGAAACTCTGGATTCCAATCAGGTGAGCGACATCATGGCCGGGCGTGATCCGCGTCCGCCAGTGGATGGGGCCGGAAGTTATCCCGGCATGCCTTCTGACGGCAACGCGGCTAGTCCGGACAAAACCGGCGGCCAGCCTCTGCCTGGTCTGAATCCCGGAGAGCATCCCGTTTGACCGTAACGCTGAACTGCAATGGGCGCCCGCTGTATTTGGGGCGCCCTTGTGTTATGGGGATTTTGAATGTTACCCCCGACTCTTTTTCCGATGGCGGCGCTTTTATTTGTCGGGATCAGGCCGTCATGCGCGCCCGCCAGATCTGGGAGAGTGGTGCTGACATCATTGATATTGGTGCTGAATCGACCCGTCCCGGCGCTCCCGCCATATCTGCCAGTGAAGAAATGGAGCGTCTGCTGCCGGTTGTGGAAGCAGTAATGGCTGCAGTGCCTTTGCCGGTTTCCATAGACACCTACAAGGCATCGGTCATGCGCGAAGCCTGGTCTTTGGGGGCTGGCCTGATGAATGATGTGACGGCACTGCGCGGCGATCCCGATTCCCTGGCGCTGCTCGCAGAGTTGCAGATTCCTGTCTGTTTGATGCACATGCGCGGCACACCCAGGAATATGCAGGGGCAAACCCGCTATACTGATCTGCTCGGCGAGGTACAGGATTTTTTCCGGGAAAGAATATCGGCTTGTGAAGCAGCCGGTATTCAGCGCGAGCAATTGCTGCTGGACCCGGGATTGGGTTTTGCCAAGGATTTACAGGGTAACTGCCTGCTCTTGCAGAATCTGGAAGATTTGCAGACCTGGGGATTACCGATTCTGGTTGGTGTCTCGCGGAAAAGCATGATTGGTACCCTGTCGGGGGTGTCGGAGGCCGCCCGGCGGCTGGGGGGAAGCATTGCCGCCGCACTGTGGGCTGTGGCCCATGGTGCCCAGGTGCTGCGGGTCCATGATGTCGCAGAAACAGTGCAGGCCATCAGGGTCTGGACAGGTATACAAGAACAGGGCGCAGCGCAGCCCTTGAGGATAGCACCATGAGCAGAAAATGGTTTGGCACAGATGGCGTCAGGGGTCGGGTTGGCGATTCGGTGATTCATCCGGAATGGGTATTGAAGCTGGGTTGGGCAGCGGGGCATGTGCTGACCGCCGGAGTGAGCGGGCGTCCCCGGGTGGTCATAGGCAAGGATACGCGGCTGTCCGGTTATTTGCTGGAATCCGCCCTGGAGTCCGGCCTTGCCAGCGCCGGGGTGGACGTGTTGCTGGTTGGTCCCCTGCCCACACCAGCCATTGCCTATCTGACCCGCACCCTACGCGCCGATGCGGGCATTGTTATCAGCGCTTCCCATAATCCCTATCAGGATAATGGCATCAAGTTTTTCTCCGGAAACGGCTACAAGCTACCCGACGCCCAGGAGGAAGCTATCGAAGCCTGGATGGATCGACCCATGCTGGTTTCGGCTTCCGAACAACTGGGCAAAGCGCGGCGGATAGATGATGCCGCCGGTCGATATGTGGAGTTTTGCAAGACCACCTTTCCGGCCAATCTGGATTTGCGCGGCCTGCATCTGGTGGTGGACTGTGCCCACGGCGCCAATTACAAGGTGGGTCCCATGGTGTTCCGGGAATTGGGTGCCGCGCTGACTTTGTTGGGTGTAGAACCTGATGGCATCAACATCAATGCAGGAGTCGGCTCGACCTGCCCGGAAATTCTCCAGGACACGGTGCGTAGTAGCGGGGCAGACCTCGGCATCGCTTTTGACGGGGATGGCGATCGCCTGATTCTGGTAGATGAAAAAGGCGAAGTGCTGGATGGTGATGAACTCATCTGGTTATTGGCGCGGGATATGCAACAACAGAATGCTTTATCGGGCGTGGTGGGCACGCTCATGAGCAATCTCGCCCTGGAACAGAGTCTGGCTGATCTGGGGGTGCCTTTTGTACGCAGTGCCGTGGGTGACCGCTATGTACTGGAAGCCATGCAGCAGTATGGTTTTACTTTGGGTGGGGAATCTTCGGGGCATATTATCACTCCTGCCAATACGACCGGGGATGCCATACTGGCGGCCTTGCGGGTGTTGGCCATTATGCGCAGACAGCACAAAAGTCTGGCAGAGCTGCGCGCCGGCTATCGACCTTACCCCCAGGTGCTGATTGGGGTTCGGCTGGCAGATGCACGACAGTTGCTCGATCATCCGGCAGCCCGAAAGTACATTGCGGCGGCGGAACAGACTCTGACCGACCAGGGCCGCCTGCTGGTCCGGCCCTCAGGTACAGAGCCTCTGCTGCGTATCATGGTGGAAGCGAAATCGGCGGAACTGGCAGACCGGGTTGCCAGAAAACTGGCAGCAGAGTTGGAGATCCTCGCAGCAGGGTGAGCCTGCCAGACAATGAATGTCAAAGGCAGTGCTGTCAAAATTGACCACTGCCCAGCGAGTCTTTACACTCAGTCGCACATTAGATGATTATGACATATAGCTGAAAAAGGAAGATTCGATTTGCGTCCCACCATGGTTGCCGGAAACTGGAAGATGAATGGCCTCAGTGCCGATGCGGTCCATCTTACCCAAGCCATTCTCAGCGCCGGGCTGGAACAGATGCGTCCGGAAGTAGTGCTGTTTCCGCCCTTTACTCTACTGCATGCCGTTTCCCAGGAAGCCAAAGGCACGGCGTTACGTTGGGGCGGGCAGAATCTTTTTTGGGAGGCCAATGGTGCCTATACCGGTGAAATATCGGGAGCGATGCTCAGGGATATGGGTTGTCGCTACGTTTTGGTGGGCCACTCGGAAAGAAGACAGATTTTTGCAGAAAGTGATGATCTGGTCGCTCACAAGATCAAGGCAGCACTGACTTCGGGCTTGATACCCGTGGTTTGCGTGGGCGAAAGTGCGGCAGAGCGGGAACAGGGGACAACGGAACAAGTTCTGCAGCGCCAAGTGGAAGCCATATTACCCCTCTTGAATCGGGAGGCCAGCCAGCCCAACCTGATTATTGCCTATGAACCTATCTGGGCTATTGGTACGGGGCTGAGTGCCAGCCCGGAACAGGCCCAGGCTGTGCATGCTTTTATCCGCAACCTGATCGCCGGTTATTCCAGCCAATTGGCCAAGCGGATCATTTTGTTGTACGGAGGCAGCGTCAAGGGAAATAATGCTGCAGCGCTGTTTAATCAGGCCGATATTGATGGTGCCCTGGTAGGCGGAGCATCCCTGATCGCCGGAGAATTTATCCAGATTTGTCGTGCTGCCGAGTCGGCAGAGCGAGGAGGTTGATTGATGTACACCGTGTTGTTGGTGTTTCAGGTCATTATCTGCGTTGTACTGGTGGGCTTGGTCCTGATTCAAAAGGGGCAGGGAGCGGATATGGGCGCTGCCTTTGGCGGAGGCGGTTCGCAAACCGTATTTGGCGCCCAGGGTGCAGGCAACTTTCTGAGCCATACCACCGCAGTAGTGGGGGCGATTTTCTTTTTGAACAGTCTGGGTCTGGCTTATCTTTCGGATCACGCCGCGTCCAGCATGACTTCCGGGATTGCCTTGCCGAGTAAGGCTCCTGTGACCAGCACTATGCCGGTGAAACCCGTCAGTAACGCGCCCGGTACCCAGCCCGCCGCAGCCGCAGCTACATCAGCTGCTCCCGCACTGACAAGCCCTGCACAGAAGCCGAAGTCGGCAACGCCGGTTTCTGCTGCAAAATCACCTGAGAAGCCTTGACGTAACTGGCAGGTCATGAGAAAGTTTTAAGACTTCGGCCGAAGTGGTGAAATTGGTAGACACACCGTCTTGAGGGGGCGGCGGCGCAAGCTGTACCGGTTCGAATCC
>NZ_JBYCKQ010000046.1:0-72082 GCF_057473465.1 Acidithiobacillus sp. TH-A117 | reverse complement strand
GACAGCATCTCCTTATCTTCTCAGCCCTTAGGATTTACCCGCAGGAAGTGTTCCAATGAAGCGTACTTTTCAACCCAGCATTACCCATCGCAAGCGTACCCACGGCTTTCGTGCCCGTATGGCCACCAAGTCCGGACGTCTTGTTCTGAAACGTCGGCGCGCCAAGGGCCGTCAACGTCTCTGTCCGTAAGCGTATGCATCCGGCGCAGGCGCATCCACATCGCTTTACCCGCGAGGATCGCCTCCGCCAGAAAGCGCTCATCCAGCGCACCATTCAACAGGGGCGCAAAAAAGTTTTTCCCGAGTTGATCATGTATACCCTCCCCAATACCGTTTCCCATCCACGACTGGGTCTGGCCGTGAGCCGCAAGGTCGGGAATGCCGTGATACGTAACCGAGTCAAACGGCGTTTGCGGGAAGCTTTTCGCCTCCAGGAACAACGCTCGGCGGGGCAGGATGTGATGGTAGTGGCCCGGAACGGGGCGAAAAAGCTCAGCATGATGGCCATGGGGGTTTATTTCCGGCAACTGCTGAGGAAGGCATGAGCGCGCGTCGCGCCGCCGTAATCGCGGTTCGCACCTATCAATACGCCATCAGCCCCTTGCTGGGGCATCATTGCCGTTTTTATCCAACCTGCTCTGAATATACTTGCCAGGCCATTGAACGCTATGGCATTGCCAAAGGTTCCTGGCTAGGCATCAAACGCATCGGCCGCTGCCATCCCTGGCACGCAGGCGGTGTTGATCCTGTTCCTTAAACACACTGGGGCTCCATGGAAAATCAGAAAACCTTTCTTGTCATTGCCTTGGCCGTGGTCTTTTTTTTGTTGTTTCAGGCCTGGCAAGAACAAAATGCGCCAAAATCCGTGCCACCCGCTCCCAGTACGGTCAGCAAGGCGGTGTCGCCCAGCACCACGCCGCAGACCGCCCCGACAGTTTCCACACCACCCAGTGCTGCGCCGGTGGCTGCTCAGGCCATCGCCCCAGTCAATGGTCCGACGATTCCATTTGCAACCCGGGTTTTTACCGGTCAGATCAGCCTTCATGGTGGTGACATCCAGAGTCTCGGCCTGCGCGCTTATGCCACTGCCACCAGCAATCCCCAGCCTTACCCCATTCTCGATACCTCTCCGGCCAAACTGACCACCCAGCAAAGCGGCTTTATTGGTAGTGATGGACAGTTGCTGATTCCTCAATTTACCGAAGAAGCGCCGCATTCGGCTAACGCCGGTACTGTTGTCCTGAAAGGTAAAGCCGGGCCATTGACAGTCAGCAAGACTTGGACTTTCCAGCCGGACAGTTATCTGGCTGAAGAGCATATCGAGATTACCAATACCGGTACCCAGGCCTGGAACGGCAGTTATTTCGACCAGATTCTGCGCAACGACCGCGCCGAAAGCCATATGTTCATGTCCATTTTTACGGGCGCCGTGCTCATGCATAGCGGTAACTTCAGCGAGGTCAGCTTTGGGGACATGCGCGATCATCCTCGCCAGGAAGCTGGCCCCGGCTGGGCGGGAATGATGGATCACTATTTTCTGGCGGCGGTCCTGCCGCCTGAACAAGCCCATGTGCAGGTGTATGCCCGCCCCTCGGGAAGTAATTATGTGGCCGGGGTGAACACGCCTCTGCCGACTCTGGCGCCAGGGCAGAGTACCAGCATTACCCAGCAGGTTTTCCTCGGCCCCAAGCAGCAGAGCCGACTGGCCGCTCTGGGTCGGGGTCTGGAACAGACGGTGGATTATGGCTGGTTTGCCATCATCGCCGAACCCATGCACCTGGTCCTCAAGTGGTTTCATGGCCTGGTCGGCAACTGGGGTCTGGCCATCATTCTGCTGGTCATTGTCATCAAGGCGATTTTCTTTTATCCCTCAGCCATCAGTTACCGGTCCATGGCCAATATGCGCAAGCTTCAGCCCAAACTGGAAAAACTGAAAAAAGAATGTGGGGATGATCGCCAGAAACTCGGTGCCGCCATGATGGAGCTTTACCGCACGGAAAAGGTCAACCCGATGGCGGGCTGTTTGCCCATCCTGCTGCAAATGCCTTTTTTTATCGCCCTGTACTGGGTACTGGTGGAAAGTGTGTCCCTGCGTCAGGCACCGTTCATTCTCTGGATTCACGATCTGGCAGTGCCTGATCCTTACTACATCCTGCCGCTGCTGATGGGTATTTCCATGTTTTTCCAGCAACGTCTCAATCCCGCACCCGTCGATCCGATGCAGAAAAAAATCATGTCGGCACTACCGGTGATTTTCGCCGTGTTTTTCTCCTTTTTCCCGGCCGGTCTGGTGCTGTACTGGTTGACCAACAACGTTGTGTCCATTGGCCAACAGTATCTGATCACCCGCCATATCATGGCGGCCAAGGACTAGGCAGCAACAGCGCATTTCCGGGCCGGGCCTCTCCTGACCCGGCCTTCATAACAAGGTTCCGCGATGTCCTATGTACAGGGAGACACCATTGTTGCCATTGCCACCCCGCCCGGAGAAGGCGGGGTGGGTATCGTCCGCCTTTCCGGTCCGCAGGCCCTGCGGATTGGCCAGCGTCTCTGTGGTCAAAAACCCTCCAGCCCGCTCTGGCCAGCCCGACAGGCCCAATTTCGGCGCTTTTACAGTCCGGACGGGCTGGGGATAGATCACGGGATTACTCTCTATTTTCCCGCGCCCCATAGTTACACCGGAGAAGACGTGGTGGAGTTACAGGGACACGGTAGTCCTCTGGCCCTGGCCGCGTTGTTGCAGGCATGTGTAAAACACGGCGCCAGGGCCGCACGTCCCGGCGAATTTACCGAGAGGGCCTTTCTCAACGGGCGCATGGATCTGGCCCAGGCCGAGGCGGTAGCCGATCTCATTCATGCCCGTAGTGAAGCCCAGGCGCGCGCCGCTGCGGCCAGCCTGGAAGGCGTTTTTTCCAAAGCCGTAGCGGTCATACATGGACAATTATTGCAGCTTCTTGCTCTGGTAGAGGCTGGTCTGGACTTCAGCGAGGAGGATCTTGGCGCTGCTCACGACATAGCCATACATGAGGGGCTCATCGCTTTACAGCAGCAATTGCTGCAATTGCTGCAGCAAGCCGGGCAGGGCGCCCGCCTCGCCCGGGGCGGGCGGGTGATTATTGCCGGTCGTCCCAATGTGGGTAAATCCAGCCTGATGAATGCCCTGGCCCAACGCGATGCCGCCATTGTCACCCCGGTTCCGGGAACCACCCGTGATGTGCTGCGCGAGGAAATCCTGCTCGACGGGCTGCCCATCGAACTCATCGATACCGCAGGACTCCGGGAATCCGCTGATCTGGTAGAAGCCGAAGGTATTGCCCGCGCCCGGCAGATTCTCCACAGTGCCCAGCTGATATTACTGGTCGCTGATGCCCAGGCGGGCTGGCAGCAAGATGATCAGATTATTCTCGACGAATTACCAAGCATCTCCAAGCTACTCGTCTGGAACAAGCTGGATCTGGTCGACACCCTCTCAGAAGCTCCTACCGATGCCAGCTCCTGCGCCATTTCTGCCCTGACAGGGCAGGGGATGGCTGAGCTCAGGGCGCAGATCATGGTGCGAATGGGTATGGACCACAACGTCTGCGCCTTCAGCGCGCGGGAACGTCATGTGGAGGCTCTCGCCCGGGCAGGAGACAAAGTGGCGGAGGCCGTATGCCTGCAAAAGGCCGCCGGTCACCCCGAACTGCTGGCACAAAGCCTGCGCGAAGCTGCCCATGCTCTGGCTCAGGTCACTGGCAAAATCGATGTGGAAGACTTGCTCGGAGAGATTTTTTCGCGCTTCTGTATTGGCAAGTAAGCCATAAAAAATAGGCCGGATAAAGCACCGGCCCATTTATGAAGGCGTATTAATAAAACATTATTCTACGCTGATTTTGCGTCTTTTGGCGGACTCTGCCTTGGGTAGAACTAGTTCCAGAACACCGTCCTTGTATGCCGCCTTGCTCTGGCTGGCATCCACATCCACGGGTAGTTGTACCGTGCGTGAAAACTCTCCATAACGACGTTCACGATAAATATATTTACCTTCTTCTTCCGTCTTGTTCTCTTCCTTGCTGCCGCTGATGTACACCTGGTTACCATGCACCTGCACATCCAGCTTTTCCTTATCCATGCCAGGAACTTCCGCGCGAATCACAATCTCGTTGTCCCGATCCAGGACATCAATGCGGGCAATATGGGCTCTCGCGGCAGCTGACTGGTTACCGTTATTTACCGGACGAAAAACGCCGGGCAGCAAAGAGTCAAAAAACTGTTCAACGGGATCTACAGAACGCACTGCCTGGGGGGCCGATTTCACATTTTCATCAACCATGGGTATCTCCTTGTCTCAATCAGGGTGACCTGCTCACCATGCCCCATTTAATGGGGTCCCCCAAAAACATTTTCAAGACCCGGGAAATAAATTCCCGATACCGCAATCAATAAGGATAATCCCAACCTTCCGGCTGGTCCTTGAAACGGCGATGGACCCACCAGTACTGTTCCGGCGCCTTGCGAATGGCGCTTTCCAGCACGGTATTCATGGCCGTGGCGTCGGCCACCGCCTCGCCGGCCGGAAAGTTTTCGGGCATGGGCACAAATTCCAGACGAAATCCCTGCCCACGGGGCAGACGATAGGCAAAAAGACCAAACACCGGACTCTGGCGGCGCTGAGCCAGGCGTCCCAGTAGGGGGGTAGTACAGGCTGGCCGCCCGAAAAATGGCGCATAATCACCTTCCCGGGGGTCCACATTCTGGTCCGGCAAAATCCCCACCACCTGTTGACGCTGCAAAGTTTGCAAGAGGGGGCGGATGCCCTCTTCCTTGGCGGTCAAATGCGCACCGCTGCGTCCCCGGCCTGTCGCCATCAATTGATTCAGCGCTGGATTACGGGTTTCCATATAAAGCACCGTCACCGGCCAGCGCTGACCGATATATTGCACCGCTGCCTCCCAGGCCCCCAGGTGGGCGGTAAAGAGGATCACCCCGTGCCCCTGGGCCAGAGCCGCATCTACGGCCTCCACGCCAATGACTTCACGAATCAGTCCCAAGGCTCGGGGTAAGGGCCAGTACCACAAGGGGCCAAGCTCTAGGGCAGCCTGGCCCAGAGCGCGAAAATGCTGCAGCAGCAGAGTCTGCCGCTGGGCGGCAGGTAATTCGGGAAAGGCAATGGCCAGATTAGCGGCAACCACCCGCCGGGGACGGGACAAAATCCCTCGCGCGGTATCGCCCAGCACAGCCCCCAAAAATGCCCGCCATGCGGCCGGCAATAATGCGGCACAACGCAACATGCCCATAATCAACCACACCTGCACCCGCTGACCGAAACTAGCCTTGACTGAATTCCCCACTTGGATTCCTGATCGCTTTTACCATCGTCCCCATCATAGCCGCCGGACGGGCTTTTTGTCTGCCGCCCTTCCCGGCCGACTTCCCCCCGCCTTCGCCCTTCGCTATATTCAGATCATGAACATAAGCAAAGACCATGATCTGGTGATTTTGGGAGGAACTTTCGATCCCATCCACTACGGGCATCTGCGTGCCGTTGAGGAGGTCCGGCAGGCCCTGAAAATTGCCGAAGTGATGCTCATCCCCGCCGGACATCCGCCCCATCGTAAAAGCCCCTGGGCCGCCGCCCCCCATCGTCTGGCCATGACCCGCATTGCCGTCGCCCATCATCCCCGCTTCACGGTGAGCGACCGGGAAGTCCACCGTGAAGGGCCATCCTATACCGTGGATACCTTGCGCAGCCTGCGTCAGGAACGGCCCGATGCCCTGCTGGCCATGGTCATTGGCATGGATGCCTTTTTACGATTTGATACCTGGCGGGACTGGCAGGAGATTCTCGCATTGACGCACCTGATCGTCACCGGAAGACCCGGCTGGCCAGCGGCAGAGCTTCCCGAAGCCCTGCGCCAAACCCTCTACCAGCGGCGTTGTGACGATATCCAGCAACTGCACCAGCAATCTGCCGGTTTCATTTTTTTTCAGACCATCACCGCCCTGGAGATTTCCGCAACCAGCATTCGCAGCCTGCTGGCCAACGGTCAAAGTCCGCGCTTTCTGTTACCCGACGAAGTATTGGATTATATTGAGCGTGAGGGGCTCTATCAAAGCCCGTAAATCGACATAAAAGGACTCTTGCACTTGGCGACAGCAGAAAACCTCCGCGATTTGATCGTGACCGTTCTCGATGAACACAAAGCTCTGGATATCAAAACCATCGACGTCCGCCAGCAAACGGATATCACCGACTATCTGATTATTGCCTCCGGTACTTCCGACCGCCATCTCAAGGCGCTGGCGGATCATGTCATGGCGCGCATGCGCGAAGAGGGGGTCCGTCCTCTGGGCAAGGAAGGTCTCAGCGTGGGGGACTGGGCTTTGGTGGATATGGGCGATGTCGTGGTCCATGTCATGCGCCCTGAGGTCCGTGATTTCTATCAACTGGAACGCCTCTGGGGAGAACTTCCGCAGCTGCGCGGTCAAAAAGAACGCCACTGACTGATCATGCGGTTGCGCATTCTGGCCATCGGCACCAAAATGCCTGCCTGGGTGGACAGTGGCGTGGCAGAATATGCCGCCGAATGCCTCCCCAATGTCGGGTAGAGTGGCTGGCCCTGCCCATGGCCAAGCGCGGCAAAAGTGGCGATCCGCTGCGCTGGCGCAAAGAGGAAGGCGAGCGGCTGCACCATGCCACACCCGCAGGCTCCGAAATCGTTGCCCTCGAGGTCGGGGGCAAAATGCTCAGTAGTGAAGCCCTGGCACAGCGGATGGATGGCTGGTTTCTGGGGGGCCGCGACGTGACGTTCTGGGTTGGCGGACCGGACGGGCTGGATCCCGATCTGCGCGCCGACTGGCAATGGTCCCTGTCCCCCCTGACCCTGGCGCACCCGGTAGTGCGCGTGGTCCTGGCCGAACAACTCTACCGCGCCTGGAGTATTCAGGCCGGATTACCTTATCATCGTGGCGCAGAGGAGTAACGCTGACGTGAAACAATTATGGAAAAACCCCATGACCATCCGGATCGGTGTGGTCCTGTTCCTGAGTGTCGGGCTGAGCGCCTGTGCACAGATGGTGGAAGTCAGTCCCCAGCAGAGCAGTTCCGACGCCATTGCCGTACAGGCCGGAAGGGAAAGAATTCTGGCCCTTTCACCGGCAGTCAATGACAGCGAGCTGGTTCCCGCCAAGCGCGCCCTGACCGCAGCGCAATCTGCCCAGTCGCGGGGCGAATATCTCCTTGCCGAACGCGAAACCCTGCTGGCAAAAGTCCTACTCGACAATATCCAAGCCCGCCTCAATGCTTCTCCCCAGGATAGCCAGCGCCAGGCACTGCAAGGTCAAATCGCCAATTTGCAAAGCCAGATCGCCTCGACCCATCAGCAAATCGACGCCACCAAGGCACAAATCGCCAAGGAGTCCCAATAATGCGC
This sequence comes from Acidithiobacillus sp. TH-A117, assembly GCF_057473465.1. Taxonomy (NCBI): domain Bacteria; kingdom Pseudomonadati; phylum Pseudomonadota; class Acidithiobacillia; order Acidithiobacillales; family Acidithiobacillaceae; genus Acidithiobacillus; species Acidithiobacillus sp. TH-A117. The sequence goes on along the minus strand of NZ_JBYCKQ010000046.1, from coordinate 64,670 downwards.
GCCCATGCCCTGATTGCCGCCACCCTGCTGTTCACCTGGCCGGTGCTGGCCAGCGCCGATGTCGCTACCACCCGGGTACTACAACAATCCTTGCAGCGCCTGCAAAATGCCCAGCGCAGCGGTCCGGCCATTCCTCCTGAAACCTTGTCAAAACTGCAGGAAACCCTGCAAATGATGACCCGCGATCAAGTGGATCCCGGGCTATTTCAGGTCGATAAGGCCATTTTTGACGCGCGCATGGCGGGGCTGCAGGCGCAACGCCAAAGAAGCCATCAGCAGACCAGTCTCCATAAGCTTCAGGAGCAGGTGCAATCCCTGAGCAAACAGCATCAGGCGTTGCAGAGTGAATACGCCCGGTTGCGTCAACAGCTGGCCAGCAAAACCATGACGGGTGCTCAAACCCAGCATTTGCAAGCGGAAATCCAGCAGCAAAAACAGATGTTGCAGGCCGAAGAACAACATTTGGCGAATCTCGCCAAACAACCGCAAAGCACTGTCAGCCAGGCACCCAGCAGTTCCGTCAGCAGCAGCAATGCCGCTCTGCCGTCCTATGGCAAGGCCTTGACCGTGTATGCCCAGGTCCGGGCTGCCAGCGATGGGGTCCATGTCAGCATGCCCGCCGACAGCCTGTTCGGCAGTGATAACCGTTTGAGTCAGGATGGCGAGCAACGCCTGCAGGCTATTTCCCGAATCCTCAAGCAAAGTAACGCCCGGGAAATCCTGGTGCGAGTCGCTCCTCAACCCCTTGGTGCCAATGCTGCCACCCAGCGGGCGGAAAGCATTTTGCGCAGCCTGCGCCGCAATGGGGTGCCGGATCAGTCTCTGGCCCTGGCCACGGGTTCCGGTCTGCCTGCCGGCAGTGCCGAACTGCTCCTGGTGAATGCCAGTCCGACCTCGTGAGTCGTCTAATTCTGGCATCTGCCTCGCCGCGCCGCCTGGCACTGCTCCAGCAGCTGGGTTATGCCCCGGAGGTACAGGTAGCGGACGTGGATGAAACACCCCACGCCGGAGAGTCTCCGCAAGTATTGGCACAGCGCCTGGCGCGGAGCAAAGCCCTGGCGGTGGCCACAGCGTATCCCCAAGATCTGGTACTGGCGGCGGACACCGTGGTAGCTCTGGGACAGCAGGCCTTTGGCAAAGCTCGGGATGCGGCCGCTGCCTATGCCATGTACGAACAGCTTGGTGGTCGGGAGCATCAGGTATTTACAGCTATTGCTCTGGTACAGGATGGTCAGATTCATACGCAGTTGCAGAGCAGCAGAGTCCAGCTGCGCGCGCTGACCGACCAGGAAATGCAGGCCTATTGGGCCAGCGGGGAACCCGCCGACAAGGCTGGTGCCTATGCCATCCAGGGACTGGGTGCCATCTTCGTGGAGAACCTGCAGGGCTCTTTCAGCGGGGTCATGGGTCTGCCCCTTTTTGAAACGGCCCGACTTTTGTCCCATTGTGGTTTCCCACCCCCCGTACTGGCCCCATTACCCGCAGGTTCTCTATGAGCGAAGAACTCCTCATTAACGTCACGCCCCAGGAAATCCGGGTCGCCCTGGTAGACAACGGTGTCCTCCAGGAACTGCAGGTAGAACGCAGCGGTCATCGCGGCCTGGTCGGGAATATCTACAAAGGCGTGGTCTGCCGGGTGCTGCCGGGTATGCAAGCGGCTTTTGTCGATGTCGGGCTGGATCGCACCGCTTTTCTGCACGCCGCCGACATTCAGGATGACAGTGAAGAGCTGCAGGGTGAAACTGATATCGAAACCCGTCCCGGCCACCACGAAATCCGTAATGTATGCACCCTGCTGCATGAAGGCCAGGAAGTGCTGGTGCAAGTCATCAAGGATCCCGTCGGTAGCAAGGGCGCACGTTTGACCACCCGCATCACCCTTCCTGGAAGATATCTGGTGTATATGCCCTTTGTTCCCCGCCTCGGGGTTTCCACCCGCATTGAATCGCCGGATGAACGATCCCGTCTCAAGGACGAACTCAAGGCCGTCATTCCCGGCGATGAGGCGGGGGGATATATTATCCGGACCCTTGCCGAAGGCGTCGAGCGTCAGGATTTTGCTGGCGACATCGACTTCCTGCGGCGCTTGTGGAGATCCATCCGCCGACAACTGGAAGACAGCACAGCACCTTGCCAGATTCACAGCGATCTCAATCTCGCCATGCGCATGATGCGGGATGTCATGTCCGACAATATCGAGCGGGTGCGCATCGACTCCCGGGAAACCTATGAAGCAGCGGTGCATTTCTGTCAGGGTGTCATTCCCGAAGTCGCCGATCGCATGGAACATTACAGCGGGGAAAGGCCTCTTTTTGATTTGTACAATGTGGAAGACGAAATCGAAAGAGCCCTGCAGAGTCGGGTCACCCTCAAGTCCGGCGCTTATCTGATCATCGACCAGACCGAGGCGCTGACCACGGTGGATGTGAATACCGGCGGTTTTGTCGGGCGTCGCAATCAGGAAGACACCATTTTCAAAACCAATCTGGAAGCCGCCGCCGCCATTGCCCGGCAAATGCGCTTGCGCAATATCGGCGGGATGATCATCATTGATTTCATTGACATGGATGATGACGAACACAAAAGACGGGTGCAGCGCGCCCTGGAAAAAGCCATCCAGAATGATCGCACCCGCTGCAACATCACCCAAATCTCAGCGCTTGGCCTGGTGGAAATGACCCGCAAGCGCACCCGCGAAAGTCTTCGCCAAACCCTCTGCGAACCCTGTTCCTACTGCCACGGCCGGGGTTTTCTCAAGACCGCCGAAACCATCTGCTACGAGATTCTGCGGGAAATCGTCCGGGAAAGCCGGGCCTATCCCGCCGAACGCTTCGTCGTCCTCGCTTCACAAATGGTCATGGACAAACTGCTGGATGAAGAAAGCACCAGCCTTGCCGCCCTGGAAGAATTCATCGGCCGCCCCATCAAGGTCCAGGCAGAAGCCACCTACACCCAGGAGCAGTACGATATCATCCTGATGTGAGTACTCCGATGGTGCTGGCCGCCTCAATCGGCCGACTGAGTAATAATCTGTGGCCGCAGGCGGGCGACGATTTTCGGGCTAAGTACAGCACCCAGGGCGGCGGGTCCCGGAAAGGGACCGTGGGCCTCACGAAAAACGACGATGGCCGCCGCCCGTTTTTTACCCACGCCTTTCAGACAGCGCAACTGCTCGACACCGGCCTGATTGATATTGACCTGGGCCGGACAGTTTTTGCCCTTGGCCCAGGCCAGATGGCAGCTCAACAACAGCATCAGGCCCAGCAGGACAGCGTTGCGCAGCATGCTCAGTGCTGTAGCGCTGCGCGAATCTGCTCGCCCATGGCGGCCAGATCCTGCGCCGGGGTGTCCCTGGCATGGGCAAAATTCAGGTCCGGAATGGCATTCATAGGAATCAGATGCACATGGGTGTGAGGGACCTCCAGCCCGGCAACCATCACCCCAACGCGTTTGCAGCCCGTAACCTTTTCCAGGGCCGGGACCACCCGCTTGGCAAAGGGGAGCAGCCCCGCCAGGGTGGGATCATCCAGGGTAAATAGATAATCATGCTCTTTTTTGGGGATGACCAGGGTATGTCCGGGGCGTACCGGGCGGATATCCAGAAAGGCCAGATAATGCTCGTCTTCCAGCAGTTTCTGGGCAGGGATTTCTCCCTGGATGATGCGGGTAAAGAGGGTAGTCATTGCTTCTCCTTCAACTCTGCCAGAACCTGTTCTGCAGCATCCAGGGTGGCGGCAATTTCAGCATCACCGTGGGCTGCGGAAAGAAAGCCCGCTTCATAGGCGCTGGGGGCCAGATAAACCCCCCGCGCCAGCAGGCCATGAAAAAATTGCGCATAGCGCTGACTATCGGCACGCATCACCGCATCAAAGCTGCGAACCGGCTCGTCACTGAAAAACCAGCCGAACATGGCAGGAACCTGATTGATTTGCATGGGAATACCGGCTGCCTGGGCGCGCTCGGCGAGGCCCGTGCATAATTTTCGGGTTTGTCGGGCCAGTTGTTCGTGAAATCCGGGAGCGGTCAGCAGGCGCAGGGTCTGCAGACCGGCCGCCATGGCTACCGGATTTCCCGACAGCGTTCCCGCCTGGTACACCGGGCCATTGGGAGCCAGATATTCCATGATGTCGCGGGGCCCTCCTACCGCTCCCACCGGTAATCCGCCGCCGATGATTTTACCGAAAGTCGTCAAATCCGGACGAACCCCGTAAAGACTCTGGGCACCCCCCAAAGCCACCCGGAAACCGGTCATCACTTCATCAAATATCAACACACATTCGTATTGATCACAGAGCGCGCGCAGCCCCTCCAGAAAACCCGGCTCGGGCGGGACGCAACCCATATTCCCGGCGACGGGCTCGACAATGATGGTGGCTATATCAAAGCCGTACTGCTGCATCATGGCTTCTATGGCGGACAAGTCATTATAGGGAAGCACCAGGGTGTCCTGACTGACCTCCCGGGGAATACCGGCGCTGGAAGGCTGCCCCAAAGTCAGGGCACCGGAGCCCGCCTTGACCAACAGGCTGTCACTATGACCATGATAGTTTCCCTCAAATTTAATGATTTTATCGCGGCCGGTATAACCCCGGGCCAGACGGATGGCCGTCATGACTGCTTCGGTGCCACTGGAAGTCATACGCACCGACTCCATGCCGGGAACCAGCGCACAGACCATTTCGGCCATATCCACTTCAATGGCCGTAGGCGCCCCAAAACCCAACCCCTTCTCGACCTGGGCATGCACTGCGGCGCGGACTTCGGGATGATTGTGACCGAGAATCATCGGCCCCCAGGAGCCGACATAGTCAATATAGCGCTTACCCTCCACGTCCCAAAAACAAGCCCCTTCGGCGTGATCGATAAATACCGGATCCCCGCCCACGCCGCGAAAGGCGCGCACCGGAGAATTGACACCACCGGGAATACACTGCTGGGCTGCCTGAAATAAAGCGTGTGAAGTCTGGGTCATTATTACTCCTTGGATTTGTTTCTTGAATCATCAAACAAGGCCGCGAAGCGCCGGGCTGCCTGCTCTACCTCGCCGACCGACGGCGGCGCAAATACTCCGGAAATCACCGCCAAGGCATCAGCACCGGCGGCGATCAGTTGGCTGCCATTATCCTCTGTAATGCCGCCGATGGCGACCAGAGGCATCTTCAGCTCTGCCCGTGCCGTTTGCAAAACGTGCAGATCCACCCGTGTTGCCCGGGGTTTGCTGGGCGAGGGGAAAAAGGCGCCAAAGGCGACATAATCGGCGCCATCCCGGACCGCCTGTCGGGCTTTGTCCAGGGAGGCATAGCAGGACACGCCGATGCACAGTTGCGGACCGAATGCGTCTCGCAAAGCTGCCACCGGGGCATCCTCTGCGCCCACATGCAGCGCGGGCGCCTGCACGACCCTGGCCAGCTCTGGGTCATCATTGACCACGAACAGGGCATCATACTGCGCGCACAAATCGCGAAGGGCGCCGGCCTGCTGGCGGCGCCGCTCTCCGTCTCTCAGGGGATCCCCTTTATCTCGATACTGGAGGATACGCGCCCCGCCGCGCAAGGCCGCTTCGGCCTTTTCCAGAAAAACCGGCTCCGGCATCCAGTGTGCGTCGGTGATAACATATAAACCGGCGATGGCATGTTTACCCCTGTTCATGGGCATCCTGTACGGCTTCGCGCTGATGAAAGCGTCTGGGAAAATACTGACCGCGTCCCAGAGGGTAGGCCTGGCGCAAGGCTGCGTGGGTAAAGTCGAGGGCCTCCTGCACCGCCTGCTGCAGCTCCACCCCCTTGGCCAGCCCTGCAGCAATGGCCGAAGCCAGGGTACATCCCGACCCATGATAATGCTGTGGCAGCCACTGCTGATAAAAAATCTGCTGCAGGCTTTCCTGATGATACAGGCGATTTTCCAGTTCCGGAGTATCCCCATGGCCTCCGGTGATCAGCACCCAGGGCGCGCCTTGCTGATTGAGCCACGCACCCGCGCTTTCCAGGTCCCGAACATCGGCCAGCAACAGCGCCTCCGGTGCGTTGGGGGTAAGAATGGTGATTTTGGGCAGAAGCCGGTGAATCATTGCCTCACGTAGTCCGGCCAGCGCTAGGGAAGTACCGCCCCCAGCTGCCATGACCGGGTCCAGTACCACGGGAATATCTGGATACTGCTCCAGCCAGTCCGCCAGCGCCGTAACCATTTCCGCAGATCCCAGCATGCCGATTTTGATCACCCGCACCGGTATATCGTCCATAATGGCCTGGGCCTGTTGCAGACATTCCTTCGGTGGCACCAGACTAAAGCATTGGACATTGACGGAATCCTGCACCGTCAGTGCGGTGATGGCCGTACAGCCATGCACACCCAGACCGGCAAGAGTCAGCAGATCCGCCTGAATGCCAGCACCCGCGCTGGGATCCGAACCACCAACACTGAGAACTACCGGGGGATGCATGGACAACCCGCAAAACCGGCAGGAAAATTGCTTTTATTTGCCACGTAGATCCTATCCTAACGACATCATTCATGGAGGAAAACCACATGCGGCAATTGCCGGAATTGAGTCTAGCAGAAAAACTGGTCCATACGGGATTTATTTTCCTGGTGGGATTGGGCCTTTTGGTCGCAGAAGCCTATGTATACATTACAGTAGGTGGTAATAATGGATTAACCGTTCAGGCCGTTGCCCAACACTATTATGGCAATCGCAGTTCCAGCACCTTGCAAACTGTACTGCCGCGCATGATGGATTATGCAGGCATGTCGGCGGCCGATAAACCGAAAATGGTCGCGGCGGTCAACCACTGGATTGCCTCCGGGGAAACGGAGGCCGACTACAACTCGGCCATCAAACCCTTGATCGCTGGAAACTGTCTGAAATGTCATAGCGTGGCCATGACCAAAGTCCTGCATAATCCGCCCCTGGTCACCTACGCCGATGTCAAAACGGTCGCCAAGGTGGATACCGGCATGAGTCTGAGCACCATGCTTCTCAACGGAATGATTCACCTGACCATGCTCGGGGTTATTTTTTGGGTGGCCGGCTGGATATTCAGCAAGTCACGTTTCCCCAATGGCCTTAAATACACCCTGATCATCCTGCCCTTTATTGCCATGCTGGTGGATTTCAGTGGTTGGTTCCTGACCCACCAGAACCCGGCTTTCGTCTGGCTGGTGCTGATTGGAGGAGCCCTGTCCTGTCCGATTGCCCTGCTGGAGATGTTCCTGAGCTTGATCCAGATGTGGTTGCTGAAACCCCGACTACAACCTGCCTGAAAAGCTCTGTTCCAGCGGCTTTCATCACCCCCCGCAAGGGGGGTTTTCATATGTTGAGAACCCTTTGGTTTCTGTGGATAACTTTGTGGATATAAATGCCAGGAGGCGGATTTTACTGACCAGTTTCAGAAACGTAACAGTTTTTACCGTTTTTTTAAGCCCTATTATTTTTAATAATCATGTAGTTATAAAGATTACCAAAAGTTGCTTCATAGAAAGTACGCCTAAGCTAAACATCAACAGTTTGTGGAAAACTTATTCTGCTCTCCTTGACAGCCATCGCAGGAAGGTGATTCGACACTCATTCGCTACAGCCGCAAAGAGCATTCCTGCGATCAGGATCTGATGCAGCTTCGGAGTGTCCGGTCTGCCTCAGATCGCAAAGGAAAGCGCGTGTCGTTAATTACGGCAAAAGAGATCAGCAAGATGCTTGAGCAAAGCGGAAACGTTTTCCTGGGTATAGTCCTTATCCAGGGTATCCCGCAGTAATGTGCGCGTAGGATCATCCAGTTTTTCCCGGAGAAGCCCGAGGAAATGCGGAGGAGCGACTATGATCAGATGTTCGAAAACAGCTTTCATGCGTGAATTTTGAAGATAGTCCACTAGCTCGGCAGCAAAATGTTGCATCTCAGTTTCTTTTGGACTGGTCTTCCACTCAATGCCAGGCCTTGCTCCATGACCATAACTTTGCTGAACACGACCCGCACTGCCCGTAACAAAATCCCCCTCGTGCTTGCGGCTATCGGGATGTTCCCAGTCTGTAACCAGACTCATACCTTTTCCACAACCCTCATTCAGAAAAAAACGGGCTGCAGAAGCATTACATACCAGTATTCCCGTGTTAGTCATAATCATTCTCCTTTTAAGGTGATATATATTGTTTCATTATAGACCATAAAAACACATTAGGAAATGTCTCCAAAAAAATTATAATATTTTCTAGGCAACTTAAATTCTTTGATAGCCCAGATATTCTTTTATATTATAGCTTCCATATTTTGAGACGTTTTACTGAGCGCGGAATAAAAATGATTTTCTTCATAGTCACTTTATTTTTCTTGACTTACCCACAACACCTGTAAATATTAGATCATAAAAGAAATTGGGCAAATGCCGCAAAATCATTCCCACCAGCGCCATTTGCCAGGGGATCACGAGCCACGCCTGACCACGATCGATGGCACGGCGCATTTTTCGCGCAGCCTTGTCGGGATCCATCAACCAAGGCATGGGATACTGATTTTCAGCCGTCATGGGTGTGGCAATATAGCCCGGGGCAATACAGCAAACCTTCGTCCCGCGTTTTTTCAATTCCAGGCGCAGGCTTTCCAGATAGGCTATGACGCCAGCCTTGGAAGCTGAGTACGCGGCAGCTCCAGGCAAACCCCGAAAGCCCGCCACACTGGCAATCCCGGCAATTCGCCCATCCAGCGCCAGATAGGGAAGAAAAGCACTGCAGGTATTATCCATTCCCAGCAGATTGGTCCTGATGATTTCTGCAAACACCGGGCGATCTTCCCGCTCCAGAGCCAGGGTTCCATGACTGATCCCTGCGTTGGCAATCACTATCGCGATTTTGCCAAACTCTTCGGCAAAATCCCGGGCTATATCGTCAAGAAGATCGGCATGGCCGATATCTACGCTTATGGCTCGCACCACGGCTCCCCGGGAACGTGCCTGTTCTGCGGTAGCGTCAAGGGGCTGCTGACTTCGCCCGAGCAGGAGCAAGGGGCGGCCTGCTTCGGCATATACCAGTGCCAAGGCCCGGCCAATACCGCTTCCCGCACCGGTAATCACTACTGGACCCGTCATCATTAAAAGTCTTCCTTTGCAAGATCAGAGGGATATCAGCCCTCACTCAGAAATAATCATCCATAAAAATTCGTATTGCATTTTCCATGTCAGAAAATATCAAAAAAATTTACCTTTCATTATTGGTTTATCATTTAAAATATATTTTTTTGTTTGTTAATAAACAATATCATATAATTTTTTTTTAAATAATTTTATTGATCGCGTATAAAGTTAAATATCTTTGCAGATAACGGCTTCATCCTCACACCACTATATACTGGCGCAGATCGCCTCACTTGGCTATACTGCGGCAACAGACTGTCGTGTTCAAACATCACGATTTTACCGCCCAGCTCTCGACCAGGTTACGTATGCGCCGTGATTCAATGATACCCGCCCTGCGCGATGGGGATGCCCTCTGGGATGCGCTTTGTGTGCAGTTGCAGGAGCAAACCACGCCTCAGCAGTTCAATACCTGGCTGAGACCATTGCGGGGTGAACTCCATGGTAACGAATTTCATCTGTTTGCACCGAACCCTTTTGTCATGCAGTGGGTCCGGGAACGGCTTCTGGACTTGCTGGAAGCGGTACTTGCCGAATTGGCGCCGGGAATGCTGCTGCGCTTTGATCTGGATACAGCAGCTGCCGCCGTGCTGTCAGAGCCACAAAATCCCGCCAGCCCGACGCCGGTCAGTACCGATCCACGCAACGGCAATCGCCTCAATCCAGGTTTTTCCTTTCAGTCCTATGTCGAAGGCAAATCCAATCAACTCGCTGTGGCTGCCGCCCGCCAGGTTTCCGAACATCCGGGTAAATCCTACAACCCTTTGTACATTTACGGTGGTGTCGGTCTGGGGAAAACCCACCTCATGCAGGCCGTCGGTAATGCGATTCTCCAGCGCAACAGCGATGCCAAGGTACTGTATGTCAGCGCCGAGGGTTTCATCATGGATATGGTCCGTTCCCTGCAACACAACACCATCAATGAATTCAAGCAGCGCTATCGCAAGCTCGATGCCCTATTGATTGATGACATTCAGTTTTTTGCCGGAAAGGATCGGACCCAGGAAGAGTTTTTCCATACTTTCAACGCCCTTTTTGACGGGGGACGGCAGATCATCATTACTTGCGATCGCTACCCCAAGGAAGTGGAAAATCTGGAAGAACGACTGCAGTCCCGTTTCGGCTGGGGCTTGACCGTCGCCATTCAGCCCCACGATCTCGAAACCCGCATGGCCATTGTCCTTTGCAAGGCCGAAGAAATCGGAATTCAACTCCCTGAAGAAGTGGCTTTTTTTATTGCCGAAAAAATCCGCTCCCATGTGCGGGAACTGGAAGGTGCATTACGGCGGGTGGTCGCGCACGTCAACTTCACTCATAAACCCTATAATCTAGACACCGCCCGGGAAGCACTGCGCGATCTGATCGATGTTCAGAAACGCATGGTCAGTCTAGAGAACATCCAGAAAGTCGTCGCCGAATATTTCCATATCCGGGGCTCTGACATGCAGTCCAAACGCCGCAGTCGCAACATTGCCCGGCCCCGACAGGTGGCCATGTCACTGACCAAGGAACTGACCAATCACAGCCTCCCGGAGATTGGAGAAGCCTTCGGTGGTCGCGATCACACGACGGTTCTGCATGCCTGCCGCCAGATTGAGAAACTCCGTCAGGAAGACTCTCAACTCAATGAAGATTATCATAATTTGCTCAGGATTCTCGGCGCATGAGGCCGATCAAGAGGAAGCTGTGGAAAACCCCAGGGATAAGTCCTGAGCTGATCATGTATGAAAATCACCCCCCTTTTTTATCCCCGGTCATACCCCCTTATCCACAGCTTCACAGACTGCTATGCATCTGGAAAAGTCTGCGCATAACAAACAGATATCTCGGTTTCCCACAGGCTATACGGGCCTTAATAATAATAGCAGTTAAAAAGAAGAAAGCATTTTATTTAATAAAACCAGCAAGGAGCATTTCCTGATGAAACTCACCATGGATCGAGAAGATATCCTGCCGGTACTGGCAAATATGGCCAATATTGCCGACCGTCGGCCAGTACAACCCATACTAGCCCATGTACTCATCGAAGCGGCTGGACAACACTGCCGTTTCATTGCTACAGACCAGGAAGTCCAACTGAGTGTGGATAAGGATCATCCAGTGGATATGCCTGGAAGTTGTGCAGTTCCGGCGCGCAAACTCTACGATATTTGCCGGGCCTTGCCAGAACATACGCCTCTGGAATTTCACAAGGATGGTGACAAACTGCTGCTCAAAGCCGCCAAAAGCCGCTTTACCTTGCATGTACTACCCGCCGAACAATTCCCCTATCTCAGCATTCATAGCAATCGCTGCCAGGGTCATTGTGATGCTGCCCAGTTTCGTGAAGCACTGGCGGTAACGGCCAATACCATGGCACAAAATGATGCCCGCGTTTTTCTGAATGGTGTTCTTCTGGAAATCCAGGGCCAGGAAATGCGGCTGGTCGCTACCGACGGTCATCGTCTGGCCATGATGACACTGCCCTTCGCCAGCAGCCTCGAAGCTGAGAGTTTCCAATGTATTCTGCCCCGCAAGGCAGTCATGGAGTTATTACGCATTGTCTCTACGGGAGATATTCAACTCTCTCTTTCCGACACCAGCTTTGTTTTGGATGATGGTTCTCAGCAATTTGCCTGCAAATTGATTGATGCCAAGTATCCCGATTATCGTCGGGTCATTCCCCAGGGACACCCTTTTTTCGCGGTTATCGACCGCCAGAGTTTCAAAAGTGCCTTGCAGCAAAGTGAAGTGCTGGTCAGTGACCGCAATCCTACCACTCAAGTCCATCTGGCCGATAATCTCATGACCCTGCGCAGTCGCAATGAAGAACAGGAAGAAGGCGAAATCGAACTGACCATTGACTATCAGAATCAGGCCCTGGATATTGCCTTCAATAGCCGCTATCTCACTGACACAATTCAGATTTTCAATCAGGATCAAATCCGGATGCGCGTCAAGGAAGGGAACAGTGCCGCTGTTTTCACCCCCATGGATGTCGATAATCCCCTCTATATTTTGATGCCTGTGCGTTTGTGATCGAATCCAGAATTTTTTGCCATACATGCCTCTGGAGTCGTTACAAATAAGGTCGTTGCGCTGCATTGAGGATCTGCAACTCCAGACCCATGCGCGCTGGAACTGGTTGGTAGGGGCCAACGGTGCCGGGAAAAGTACCGTGCTGGAAGCCCTGCATATTCTCGGTACGGGACAGACCTGGCGGCATGGACCGCGCAATCTGCTCCGCGATGACAAGAGTGAATACCTCCTCAGCGCCCGGATGCCCGATCACTTTCTGGCACTGCGCAGACGTGGCGAAGAGCGGGAAATACGTTATGATGGGGAGTCCATTCGCTCGGCCTGGGAGTTGTTGGACATAATGCCACTGCAAAGTCTGCACAGTGAAAACAGTCATTTTGTGGCAGGCAGTGCAGAAGACCGGCGGCGGATCATGGATTGGGGCATATATTATGTGGATGCTCACTATGGTCAGATTTTCCGGGAATACCGGCGGGCCTTGGCGCAGCGCAACGCCTGGCTGAAACAACCCCATGGTCAAAGTCCCTGGGATACGGCGCTGGCAGAAGCAGGCGAGAGCATCCAGCAACGCCGTCAGGATTATCTGCTCCGGGTGGAAGCACATCTGCACAAACTTTGGGCAGCCTGGTCAGGTTCTGCAGATACATTGAGTCTGCATGTCCAGAACGGCTGGAAAGAGGGCTTGACCTTGCGGGAAAGCTTGTTGCGCGATCTGGGCTCGGATCGGGAAATGGGCTATACCCATAGTGGTCCCCACCGGGCCAATCTGGTTTTCCGGATTCGCCAGAAACTGGCGCTGGATATTCTTTCCCGTGGACAATTACGGGTGTTGGGACTGGCCTATCGCATAGCCCAGTTATGCTTGATCCAGGAATCCGGTTATCAGTTACCGGTGATATTGATAGATGATTTTGCCGCAGAGCTCGATCAATCGGCCCGAATCTGGTGGATGGATCAGTTGAATCGGCTGGGGGTACAGGTTTTTGCAGCGGTTACTGCAACAGATCAGATTCCCGCAGGTGAAGCAGGCAAGCAGTTTTATCTGGCCCATGGCCAGCTTGAAAAGGAAATTGACAGATGACGGATAAGTACGATTCTTCCAGCATTCAGGTTTTGAAAGGACTGGAGGCAGTACGCAAACGCCCGGGCATGTACATCGGCGATACCGATGATGGTAGCGGCTTGCATCATATGGTTTTTGAGGTGGTGGATAATGCCATTGATGAAGCCCTGGCCGGACATTGCGATACTATCGTGGTCACCATTCATGATGACGAATCCGTCAGCGTCAGTGATAACGGACGCGGTATTCCGGTAGACGTACATGCTGAAGAAGGACGCTCCGCCGCCGAGGTCATCATGACCATCCTCCATGCTGGCGGCAAGTTTGATGATAATTCCTACAAGGTCTCGGGGGGCTTGCACGGGGTGGGCGTTTCCGTGGTCAATGCCCTGTCGAGTTCTCTCCAGTTACGCATCTACCGCGATGGTTTTGTCTGGACCCAGTCCTATGCCGATGGGGCTCCCCTCGCTCCCATTGCCCGGGGTGAAGCTTCCAGCCGACATGGTTCTGTGATTCGTTTCAAACCTTCCCCGGAAGTTTTTGCCGATACCCAGTTCCATTTTGAAATTCTCGCCAAGCGTTTGCGTGAACTGGCTTTTTTGAATTCCGGGGTACATATCACCCTGCTCGACGAAAGAGTCAATCGTGAAGAGATTTTTCATTACGATGGGGGGATTCGTGCCTTTGTGGAACATCTTAACCGCAGTAAAACCGCCATTCATCCCCATGTCATCACCCTGGGCGGAGAACGCGACGGCATTGTGGTGGAAGCCGCCTTGCAGTGGAATGAGGGCTATAACGAAACCGTTCTCTGCTATACCAACAATATTCCCCAGAATGATGGAGGTACGCATCTGGCAGGTTTTCGCGCGGCCTTGACCCGGACCCTCAATCAATACATGGAAAGGGAAGGCACCCTGGCCAAGGCCAAGGTGTCGGTCACGGGTGATGATGCTCGGGAAGGATTGACGGCCGTGCTTTCCGTCAAGGTACCGGATCCCAAGTTTTCTTCCCAGACCAAGGACAAACTGGTTTCCAGCGAAGTGAAACCGGTGGTGGAATCCTCCATGGCGGAAGCCCTAACGATTTTTCTGGATGAGCACCCCAAAGAAGCCCAGGCCGTCGCCGCCAAAATTGTCGATGCCGCGCGGGCGCGAGAAGCCGCGCGCAAGGCCCGGGAACTGACCCGACGCAAGGGTGCTCTGGATATTGCCAATCTGCCCGGCAAACTCGCCGATTGCCAGGAAAAAGACCCGGCACTTTGCGAAATTTATCTGGTGGAAGGCGATTCAGCCGGTGGTTCGGCAAAACAGGGGCGGGATCGTCGTCATCAGGCGATTTTGCCCCTCAAGGGAAAAATCCTGAACGTCGAGCGTGCCCGTTTTGACAAAATGCTGTCTTCCGATGAAATCGGTACCCTCATCACGGCCCTGGGCACGGGTATCGGCAAGGAAGATTTTGATCTCGCGAAATTACGCTATCACCGTGTCATCATCATGACTGACGCTGATGTGGATGGCAGTCACATCCGCACCCTGTTGCTGACTTTTTTCTACCGGCAGATGCCCGATCTGGTGGAGCATGGTCATATTTATATTGCCCAACCCCCCCTCTACAAGGTCAAAAAAGGCAAGGACGAGCGCTATATCAAGGATGATACGGAGCTGGCGGCTTATCTGCGGGAAATGGCCATGCAAGGTGCGGAATTTCATCCCGCCGCCGAAACGGAGGCGGTCAGTCCCGAGCAGCTCGCGGGCATGATGCGCCAGTACCAGAACATTGAAGCTTTGGTACAGCGCCTGGAAAGACGTTATCCGTCAACCCTGCTCTGGGCTTTGGCCACTCTCGCCCCGATCCATGGCGAGTCGGCCAGTGAGGAAGACTGGAAGCAGTTTGCCCAGGCGCTGCACGCCGCGCTCAGTGCCACAGCCCTGCCCGCCGAACATTATCAAGTCGAGAAAATAGGTGAGGGAGATGCCTTGCGGCTGGTGATTCGCCGGGAACATCATGGCAGTCAGGAAGTCCGTTTTTTTGACCAGGATTTTTTTGCGGGCGGCGAATATCGCCACCTCGCCGAATATGCGCGGAATATTGAAGGCCAAATGTCTCCGGGCGCGCAGATCAAAAGAGGCGAAAAATCCCGATCCGTGCAGCGCTTTCGCGAGGCCATGGACTGGCTCCTGGCTGATGCCCGCAAGGGTGTGGAAATACAGCGCTATAAAGGTCTGGGCGAAATGAACCCGGAGCAGCTCTGGGAAACTACCATGAACGCCGAAAACCGCCGACTGGTTCGGGTGGATGTGGAGGATGCCATCGCTGCCGATGAAGTCTTTTCCATGTTGATGGGGGATGCCGTAGAGCCACGGCGGCGCTTCATCGAAGAGAACGCCCGTTTTGTATCGCGACTGGACATCTAGTCTAGTACCAGTTTTGATCAGGCAGCTACATCCTGATCAAAACGCAGCACCACCGGCCAGTGGATGATTTCCATCTGGCCGTCCATGTGTTCTACCAACGCCGTACAGCTTTCCACCCAGTCACCATCGTTGTAATACAGGATACCATCTATGGTTTTCTGTTCGGCATGGTGAATATGTCCACAAATGACCCCGGCATAACCCCGCCGGGCTGTTTCTTCGGCCAGCAGGTGTTCGTAGTCATTGATGAATTGCACGGCTTTTTTGACGCGATATTTGATGTAGGCGCTCAGGGACCAGTGCCGGCGCAGACCCAGGCGGCGGAACAGGCCTTGCAGCAAGCGATTTAACCAAAGCAGCAGGGTATAGCCATGATCCCCCAGGTGAATCAGCCAGGTGGCATAGCGCATGGCGGCATCGAACTGATCACCGTGTATGACCCAGAGTTGTTTGCCGTCGGCGGTTTCGTGGACGGTTTCACGGAGAATGGCAATGTCTCCCAGAGATATGCTTTCATCCTGGCGCTGGACATAATCGGAGAGCAGTTCATAGACGGGATCATGGTTACCCCGAATATAGCGGACACTGACCCCGGAACGGGCCAGACGCAGAATTTTCTGCACCACTGTGTTGTGGCTGCGCGGCCAGTACCAGCGAATCTTGAGGCGCCATAAATCAATAATGTCACCCACCAGGTATAAATGCTCACAGGAATTATGGCGCAGAAAGTCCAGCAGACTTTCTGCCTGACAGCCTCGGGTACCGAGGTGGACATCGGACAGGAAAATACTGCGGTATTGAGGCATAAAATCATCCTGAAAACGTGACATGGGTCTATAATGCCAGCAAAATGTGACAGTTTGATGAAAGTGGGCCACCTGTTTGGGCCTACGCGAATGGGAGAATAGGGTGCTGAATCTAGTTGGTTTTGAATATAAAGAACTTTTTACAGATGCGGGGATTGCCCGCCTGGATCAGACGTTTCTGCAGAGTCTCAAGACATCTGACCCGGAGCTGGCTGATGCGCTATGCACCTACCGTGTCCAGGGTGTGCTCCCGGCCAGCAAGGAACAAAGCGAATTCCTGCTGCAGCTCGCCCCCCATCTGGAAAAGTTCATTGCCGGCCTGTTCAGCCTGGAGAAAGAAGTCTCCGAATTGCAGGCGCAAACCCGCAGCCATGATGTGGTCATGGATTTCAAAAAACATTTTGTGCTGCGCCGCGCCCGTCGCTATCGCGGCGAATTTCCCGAAACTTTTGCCGATCTGGATCAGTGGCTGGATCAGCAGATTCGCCAACGGGCATGGCCCGAGGAAGATCGGGAATGGGCGATTTCTCGACTCGGCGAACAATGGCTCCAGGATGAAAGCGCCCATGCCGAGGAAATTCAGCGCCTGACCCAATGGTGTGCCCTGATTTTGCAGGATCCCCAGGCAGCCCTGGCGGTGTCGGGCTGGTCGAGTTTCAGGCTGCCGCAACGGGTGGACCATGAAGCCCTCGTGCCCCTGAAAAAACTGGATCAGGTACCGGGAGCTCCCTACGTGGCGCCGGATGGCACCCTGCGTCGTCGTGACAGCTTTCATCTGACAGACTTGCGCATGGACTCGCGCAGTGTTCAGAGTGAAGTCCATTATTGTCTGTATTGCCACGATCATGATGGTGATTTCTGTTCCCGGGGTTTTCCCGAGAAAAAGGGCGTCCCGGAACTGGGTCTGAAGGTCGATCCCTTGGGCGTGACCCTGACGGGCTGCCCCCTGGAAGAAAAAATCTCGGAAATGCAGATACTCAAGCGCGACGGCCTGAACCTCGCCGCACTGGCCATGGCCATGGTGGACAACCCCATGGTTCCAGCCACCGGTCATCGGATTTGTAATGACTGTATGAAAGCCTGTGTGTATCAGAAGCAGGATCCCGTCAATATTCCCCAGATTGAAACCCGGATTCTTACGGACGTTCTGAATTTGCCCTGGGGCATCGAGATTTATGATTTACTGACCCGCTGGAACCCTCTGCGGGCCGTACAATTTGCTGCCCAACCCTACAATGGCCGCAAAGTGCTGGTGGCAGGTATGGGCCCGGCGGGCTTCACCATGGCCCATCATCTTCTTCAGGAAGGCTGCGCCGTGGTGGGCATTGACGGTCTGAAAATCGAACCCCTGCCCGAGGCCTGGCTGAGCGCACCCATTCGTGACTGGAGCACCTTGCAGGAAGATCTGGATGACCGGATTTTGCTGGGTTTTGGCGGTGTAGCCGAATATGGCATCACGGTGCGCTGGGACAAGAATTTTCTCAAGCTCATTTATCTGACCTTGGCGCGGCGTCCCGGCTTTCAGATCTTCGGTGGCGTGCGTCTGGGCGGTACCATCACCCTGGAAGATGCCTGGTCGCTGGGTTTTGATCATGTGTGTATTGCCACTGGTGCGGGTTTGCCCAGGGTGGTGCCCATGGGGGAAAGTCTGGCGCGAGGCATGCGTCAGGCCAGCGATTTCCTCATGGCTCTGCAACTGACCGGTGCCGGAAAAAAGAGCAGCCTCGCCAATTTGCAGGTGCGTCTGCCCGCCGTGGTCATTGGCGGTGGACTCACCGCAGTGGATACGGCCACGGAAGTGCAGGCCTATTACATCCGTCAGGTGGAAAAGATCCTGGACCGCTATGAACAGATGTCCCAGCGCCTGGGCGAAGAGAAAATCCGCGCCGGACTTTCTGCCGAGGATACGGAAATTCTGGAAGAATTTCTCGCCCATGGGCGTTTGGTCCGTGAAGAACGGGTGCGGGCACAGGCAGCGGGAGAAGCTCCGGATTTTGTGCCGCTGATTCAGTCCTGGGGTGGGGTCACCCTGGCTTATCGCAAGGGTATGCGCCAGTCTCCGGCCTATACCCGCAATCATGAAGAATTGATCAAGGCCATGGAAGAAGGGCTGTATTACGCCGAAGGTCTGGATCCATTGCGGGCGGAGCTGGATGGCTATGGGCACATTGCCCGGATGGTTTTCCGGCAGATGCGCGAGGCCGAAGGTCGTTGGTTGAGCAGTGATCAGGAAGTCCGCTTACCCGCCCGGGCCGTGTTCATTGCGGCAGGGACTGTCCCCAACACCATTTACGAAAGGGAATATCCCGGCACTTTGCAACTGGACGGCGATCACTTCCAGACCCATGTGGCCCACGGCAAGAGCGCCCTGCAAGCGGTGCAGGTGGCCGAACACTGCAAAGCTCCGGAATCCGGACCGTTTACGTCCTATACCGATGCGCAATCCCATCGGGTCAGCTTTATCGGCGATACCCACCCGGTGTTTCATGGCAGTGTCGTCAAGGCTATTGCTTCCGCCAAGGCCAGTTATCCCCAGGTCATGCAAAGCCTAGCTGTCCTTGCTCCGAAGGGTGCAGAAGGACTTGACGCCTTTCAGGAAACCCTCCGGGATCTTCTGAGCATGCGGGTACTGCGCGTTGACCGCAGTAATCCGGCGGTGACGGAAATGTGGATCAAGGCACCCCTGGCCGCACGCAATTTCCGTCCGGGTCAGTTTTTCCGTCTGCAGACTTTTGAAAGTCATAGCCCGGTGCTGCAGGGTACCCGTTTGCAGATACCCGTCTTGACGGTCAGTGGCGCGGGCGTGGAGGGCGATGCCATTCGCCTGATGGTCTTGCAGTGGGGGACGGGCCCGCGTCTGGTGGGCAGTCTGGAGCCGGGAGATCCTTTGATTTTGATGGGCCCCACCGGCGCCCCCACCGATATTCCTCAGGATAAAACCATTCTGGTGGTGGCGGGACGCTGGGGTGCTGCGGTCATGCTGGATATCGGTCCCGCCCTGCGTGCTGCTGGTAATCGGGTTCTGTATGTCGCCGCCCTTGGAAAGGCCAGCGAACTGGATAATCAGGTGGAACTGGAAGCAGCGGCCGATCAGATTATCTGGTGTACGGGCAGCGGTCCTCTCATCGAGAGCCATCGCCCCCAGGACCTGAGTGTAGAAGCCAGTGACATGGTC
This sequence comes from Acidithiobacillus sp. TH-A117, assembly GCF_057473465.1. NCBI lineage: Bacteria > Pseudomonadati > Pseudomonadota > Acidithiobacillia > Acidithiobacillales > Acidithiobacillaceae > Acidithiobacillus > Acidithiobacillus sp. TH-A117. The sequence continues at coordinate 45,074 of NZ_JBYCKQ010000046.1, read as the reverse complement.
GAGTTATTACGGGCTTACGGTGCTGGTGAACTACTTGGTCAACAGGCGTTAAGATCCGGGCTTTCCCTCGCGCAGGTGGATCGACTGATGGTCATGGGCTCCACCGGTTTGTTGAAGGGTTTCCAGCAAGCACTGAAGGGAACGCTGGGTCATTTCTTCCGCGCAGACCTGGAAGCCGTAGCGACGGTGGGCAGCCCCATGCAATGTATGCTCAAAGGCGTGTGTGCCCAGTGTTTACAGTGGCAAATCGATCCGGAAACCGGCAAACGCACCAAGGCGGTATTTTCCTGCGCTGGCCAGGACCAGCCCCTGGCCTGGGTCGATCTGGATAATCTTACCGCCAGACAGAGTCAGAATCGCTTGCTGGAAAGAATTTCCAGTCAGTGGCTGGATCATCTGCGCGCTTAGATAGTTATTGCGTTTAAAACCCCGTTGCGCTGACAATGTAGTTCATCCGGCCGGTGAAGAAGGCACAGGCCGGAATATGGTTTGGCGCTGATTCTTTGCGAAAAATGGGCTAGAAGCGATTAAGCCACTGAATCGTGATAAGGACCATATTTTTCACCGCTTGGCTTTGACGGTAAAATTTCCATGATCAGCAAGGCAATGCCGCCTACATAGGGGACCAGTCCGATGAGCAGCCACCATCCGGATATGCCGATATCATGCAATCTTCTGACTTGGGCACCCAGGGTGGGTAGCAATAATGCCAGATAATATATACCAAAAATGATGATACCGATATTCTTCATCTTGAGTAGCATGATAATGGCGATAATTATGCCCAGAGCGACCAAAAAATTCATCAGGGCAAACCACCAGAACTCCGCCCGATGCATCCGTCCTTGAAACTGGAAGTAATTATTCTGGATTACGTTGAGATACGCATCGACCATCCGCATGAGACTCTCTCCTGATACTGGGGGTGTACCATCGTTATCAAAATCAATGCTGGTCAGGAAAGAGTATGTTCAGCTCCAGGACTTCAAAGTCGCCTTTTCTTTCCATGCTGACCTTGATGTTATTTTTATCTACGGGAATGTATTTGGCAATCACGGCCAGTAATTCTTCCTGCAAGTCGGGTAGAAAATCCGGTCCACCCGCCTCGCGTTCATGCGCCAGGATAAGTTTTAGACGATCCTTGGCGACATGGGCCGTTTTTTTACGGGAACCGAGAATATAGTCAAGTATGGACATATTAGCCTCCAAACAGCTTCTTGAAAAACCCCACCTTCGGAGCCTGAATAAATCGGAGGGGTTTTTCTTCACCAAGGAAGCGGGCGACCACATCCTTGTAGGCTTCTGCTACATCGGTATTGCCCATATGGACGGCGGGAATCCCCTGATTGGAGGCTTGTAAAATGACTTCTGATTCCGGAATGACTCCCAGCAGCGGTGTACGTAGCAATTCTTTGACGTCCTCCAACGAGAGCATTTCTCCCTCTTCCACCCGTTTGGGCGAATAGCGGGTCAACAGCAAGTGCTCCTTGACCGGTTCTTCGCCCTGTTCGGCGCGCCGGGAACGTGCGGCCAGAATACCGAGGATACGGTCGGAGTCGCGCACGGAAGAAACTTCGGGGTTGGTAACGACAATGGCTTCATCCGCATGATAGAGGGCCATGAGCGCGCCGGATTCAATACCTGCCGGAGAATCGCATACCACATAGTCAAAGTCCTGGCGCAGTTCGTCCATCACCTTGGTGACGCCTTCCACGGTGAGTGCGTCCTTGTCCCGGGTTTGCGAGGTGGGGAGTACATAGAGGTTTTCGCAGTGCTTGTCCTTGATCAAGGCTTGCTGGAGCTTGGCTTCACCTTGAATGACATTGATGAGATCGTAGACGACCCGGCGCTCGCAACCCATGATCAAATCGAGATTGCGCAAGCCCACATCAAAATCGATGACCACGGTTTTAAAGCCGCGCAAGGCCAGACCGCTGGCAAAAGCTGCGCTGGTGGTGGTTTTACCTACCCCACCTTTGCCGGATGTGATGACAATTATTTTGGCCACGTTTGTTTCTCCCGATCATTATGAATTTAAGGGGGTAATATGCAGTTGCTCATCTCGGCTGTAAATCTGTGCGGCTTTTCCCCAGAGGGGATGATCGCGTTCCAGGGTTCGGTATAAACCGGCAATGGAGACGAGTTCGGCCTCCAGAGACATACAAAAAATACGGGCATTTTCATCGCCATTAACGCCCGCAAGAGCGCGGCCCCGGAGCGGTCCATAGACGTGAATATTGCGGTCGGCAATGATTTCCGCACCGGCATTGACAGTCGCCAGACAAACCAGATCGCCGTTGCGGGCATAATTACGTTGGCCGCTGCGCACGGGATGATCAATCAGCAATCCGCTTCCCGCATCGGGTGGCGACGGGATATTTTGGGCGGGTGCCTCTGCAGATGATGCCTGGGTTTGTCCACGTAATAAGGGTAAATGCAGGGATAGGGCGAGCGCCTGTTGCGTAGCTGAGGCATTGCGTATGCCTACAGGCAACCATCCTGATTCCCGGAGCACGGCGATGATTTCTCTCAGGGCACCAGCTTCGGGAGTGGCGTTAAGGTCCAGCACTAAAGGTGAGGCCTGGTGAAAAGCGGCCGCTGAAGGATGGCGACGATGTTCTTCATCAATGCGTGCCTTCAGCAAGGCAGGATCCTGATGGTCCAGCTCCAGTACCGAGAGCGTAAATACGCCCCCACTTATTCGGAGAGGGGCTAGTTCAGGATTGTCTTGGTCAGGTGTTTTGGCTGACATGTTTCACGTGAAACATTTCATGGGGTCTGTTTACGCCTCTTTCAGAAGGGGTCGTTTGTCGGTCTTCCCGTTCCAGGTTTCAGCATCGGGCAAGGCGTTTTTCTTGCGTAAAATGACAGGCCATTTTTTGGTCAGCTCGGCATTGATGGCGGTGAAGTCCCGTTGGTCTTCGGGCACTTCATCTTCGGCAAAAATGGCATCGGCCGGACACTCGGGAATACATGCGGCACAGTCAATGCATTCGTCCGGATCAATGACCAGAAAATTGGGCCCTTCATGAAAACACTCGACGGGGCACACTTCGGCACAGTCCGTATATTTGCATTGGATACAGTTTTCGGTGACAACGTAAGTCATGCGCTGGCTACTTTCTTGCTGGCGCGCTTTCGTGGCGCGGGATTTGTGGATTTGTCCTTTTCGGCGGTGGCTGTCGTCTTTGCCGATTTTCGCGGCGCCGATTTTTTGGCCCCGGTAGTGCTGCTGGTTTCCTTGGCGGTACTTTTTGTTGTTTTACGGGTGGATTTACCTGCCGGCGCGGCCTTTTTTGCGGGCGCAGCACGTTTTTCCCGAGGGGGAGGAGGGGTGTAATTCACCAGGAGTGCGGCGATTTCGGCTTCGCTCGCCGTGACCTGAAAATGGAATCCACACTCAGGCTGTGGGCAGGCAAGTTGTTCGCCCAGTCGCTTGCCACTTTTTTCGATCATGATGGGCCAGGCACAACGCGGGCAGGCTTTGGCAACGGGCGGCCCCCACACAGCGTAGGTACATTTTGGATAGGTATTACAGGAATAAAATACCTTGCCATAACGACTGCGTTTTTCCACCAGCTCACCTTCACCACACTGGGGGCAGGCAACTCCAGATGATTTGGGTTGGGTCAGCGGTTCAATATGCTTGCATTCAGGGTAACCACTACAGGAAATAAAACGACCATAGCGACCGGTTTTATAAACCAGGGGCTTGCCACAGTCCGGACAGTCGCGACCCACCGGCTCGGGAGCTTCACGAGGCCCGTCTACGGGGCGGGTGTAGTTACAATCGGGATAACCGGAACAGGCCACAAAGCGACCATGCCGTCCAAGTTTCAGGAAAAGGGGCTTACCGCACTGAGGACAAGCTTCATCCAAGGCTTCGCTGGTGGCTTCTGCGCGGCTGACGTTGGCTTTTTCGTCCAGCAATGCGCGAAAAGGCCCCCAAAATTCGTTGAGCACCGGCTGCCATTGCTTTTCGCCACGGGAGATGGCATCCAGCTCGTCTTCCATGCCCGCTGTAAAATTATAATCTACATAGCGTTCAAAATGATTGGCGAGAAAGCGGCCGACTACCCGACCGAGATCGGTGGGTCGAAAACGGCGCTGCTCGGTTTCCACATATTCTCGATTCTGCAAGGTTTGAATAATGCTGGCATAGGTCGAGGGCCGACCAATACCGTGAGCTTCCAGGGTTTTCACTAAAGTAGCATCACTGTAGCGCGGCGGCGGTTCGGTAAAATGCTGTTCCGGATCAATCCCATGTACCTGGGGTTGATCGCCTTTTTGCAGGGGTGGTAAAAGCCGATGGTTATCGTCTTCGTCGCTCTCGTCCTTACCTTCCTGATATACCGCCATAAATCCCGGAAAAGTAACGGTGGAACCATTGGCGCGCAAGGTCCAGTGGGTACCGGCATCCATATCCACAGCGACCATGTCCAGACGGGCGGCGGCCATTTGACAGGCTACGCTACGCTTCCAGATCAGGTCATACAGTCGCCAGAGATCCTTGTCGAGAATGTTTTGCAGTTTGTCGGGGGTGCGGGTGATATCCGTGGGGCGCACGGCTTCATGGGCTTCCTGGGCATTTTTGGTTTTGGTTTTATAACGACGCGGGCTTTCGGGGACAAATTCATCCCCGTATTGACTGCCGATGAATCCGCGAATCTCGGTAATGGCTTCTTCCGAAAGATTGACGGCATCGGTACGCATGTAACTGATGAGACCGACGGTTTCACTACCGATATTGATGCCTTCATACAATTGCTGGGCAACTCGCATGGTCCGGCTGGCATTGAAACCAAGCTTGCGCGAGGCTTCCTGCTGCAGGGTGGAGGTGGTAAATGGCGCCGCAGGCTGACGTTGGCGATTTTTACGCTCGACTTCACGCACCTGCAGGGGTTGCCGCAGGATATCGGCTTCCATCTCCTGGCGCATGCTTTCGGCCTGCTCCTCCCGGGTGATATCAAACTGTTCGAGTTTTTTCTGCTGCCAGTGGGTCAGCCGACCGGAAAAGTCGCTGTCCTGGTGTTGCAGGCGTGCCGCAATGGTCCAGTATTCCTGACTGACAAACGCTTCAATTTCATCTTCCCGTTCGCAGATCAGGCGCAGGGCCGCACTTTGTACACGCCCGGCCGAAAGACCGGGACGAACCTTGCGCCACAGCAACGGAGATAAATTGAAGCCCACCAGATAATCCAGGGCGCGGCGGGCTTGTTGGGCGTTGACCAGATCCATGGCAATTTCGCGGGGATTGGCAATGGCTTCCTGAACGGCCTTTTTGGTAATTTCGTGGAAAACCACGCGCTGCGCCGGCTTTTTACCGAGTTGCTGGCGTTCCCGCAGAAGCTCGACCAGGTGCCAGGAAATGGCCTCACCTTCGCGGTCCGGGTCCGTGGCAAGCCAGAGCTTGTCGGCTTTGCGCAGCGCCTTGATGATGGCTTCTACATGCCGTTCATTGCGTTCAATGGCTTCGTAGCGCATGGCAAAATCATGTTCGGGATCAACAGCCCCTTCTTTGGGGCGCAGATCGCGAACGTGTCCATAGGAAGCCAGCACCTCAAAATCATCCCCCAGATATTTCTGGATGGTTTTGGCTTTGGCGGGAGATTCAACGATGACGAGTTGATGAGCCATAGGTCAGTGCAGTATCCGGGTTCCGTCGGTATCCAACAAGGCATCCACCCAATAGGCTTCAGGGCCTGGATCATTGGCCATGACCATGAAGGCTACCCAGTCGAGGGTTTCCATATCCATATCCTCAAGATCAAGGGCCAGCAAGCGATCAATGATGCGTTCCCGCATGGCGCCATTGATCACGCCTAGGCGCTCCCAGTCGTGCAGTTGCCCCCGCGCCGCTACGGAAAGGTTCTGCAGTTCATAGGGATGATAGGCGCGCAAGGCCCGGGGACTGGTGTCGTCCTGCTCTTCCACGGCAAAACCTTCCATCCAGTCGAGGGCGCGTTGAATATCCGCATCGGGAAAACCCACCGCACGCAGATGATCTTCGATAACGTCGTCATCCTCGTCGTCGAGATGGTCCAGTAGGTAACTGATAATGTCTATAACGTCTTCCATGCCAGAGCCTTCAGGATACCGGAGGGAGGCGACAGAACCGGCCGCCGGGGCTGGCCGTAAGATAACCTGATATTTCCATTTCCAAGAGGATGGCCGAAAGCTCGCCCAGCGTCAATCCACAACGCGCGGCAATTTCCTCTGCACTCAGCGGATCAAAGTCCATAGCGGCCCAGACCCGGGCCTGGCGGGGGTCTTCTGGCGTCCAGTTAGCCGGGGCTGTAACAGGCCGCGCCTGGCGTAACGCTCCATAAAGCGGGCCGAGCTCGCTGAGCACGTCCTCGGCACTTTCCACCAGCTTGGCGCCTTCACGAATCAAGCGATGGGGGCCTCTGGATAAAGGCGAATGGATCGAGCCCGGAACCGCGAACACTTCTCGCCCCTGCTCCATGGCCAGTCGGGCGGTTATCAGCGAACCGCTGTTTTCTGCCGCCTCGACAATGAGGACGCCCAGGCTGAGGCCGCTGATGATGCGATTGCGGCGCGGAAAAAGACCGCTATGGGGACCTGTTTCAGGAGCTTGCTCGCTGATGATCAGACCATGCTCGATGAGGCGATGCGCCAGTTGCAGATTGGCGCGGGGGTAAATCAGATCTGCACCCGTGCCCAGCACCGCCACACTGCCACTAGTCAAAGCACCGCGATGGGCCGCTGCATCAATACCCAGGGCCAGACCACTGGTAATGCACAGGCCGGATTCGCCGAGACTACGGGCGAAAGCCTCCGCCGTGATTGCCCCGCTCGCGCTGGCTGAACGACTACCGACAATGGCGAGCATGGGCTGTCCCAGACAGGAGCGCTGGCCACGGATGAACAGAAGCGGGGGTGGGTCAGGAATTTGCCGCAACAAGGGCGGGTAGTCGCTATCTGTCCAACGACATAAATCCGTATCGGGACTATTCAGCCAGCGACGATCGGCAGTCGTGAGCAGCTCTTCAGGCTCCTTTTGCAGGGCCTGAATTTGTTTTGCCGACAAGCCCAGGTCCTGCAACATACCGGCACCCGTTTGAAAACAGGCGGCGGCCGTGGCGAAACGCGCCAGTAAAGCCTGCTGCCGAACGGGTCCTAAACCGGATATTCGGCAGAGCGCCAGCCAGGCTGCATCAGACATTATTGGGGGGCGGGAACATCAGCCTGACCAGGGCTGTGGATTTCATCACCCACAGTGATGCTTCGCTTGGCGGCGGTGATCACCCCATAAGACACCTCCGGAAATACCCGGAAGACCATGAGGTTACCGATGGTCTGGGCAGGCAGGGCAAAGGGTTTGCCGGTAACCGCATTGCGGGCCACTGCGCCGCCACGCTGGATTTGCAGGATGTTGCCCAACTTAAGGTCATTGGCGCTGCCCTGATCAATAATGACTACCTGACCAACGGTGAGTGCCGGATTCCCCTCCAGTTGCCCGATGATGTGTCCCTCCACAGCTTGCTGCGGTGCGCTGGGAAAATAATGGGGGATAGTGGTTTTGGCCACTGGCACCAGGCGTTCACCTAGATCAATTTCCCGACGGATTTTGGTGAGTTGCACCGCCGCGTGGTGGCCGCTTTGACGGACCGTCACTTCGCCCAGATCTTCCAGTGCAAAACCCAAGGAGCGATGGGTTTTGGCTTGAAACAATTCCGGTCCCAGGGCGACGACATGGAAGCGACTGCCCACAGGGGCTTTGTCCAGTCCGACGGTATAAAGCGTATTGCCGGTTACATAGGTGGGCCTTTGCTTGGCCGCAGCCGCCAGGTAGGGCAATCGGGCGAAGTCCTTTTTACTGTCGATGACGCCGGGACTGCCCAGGAAGGGCATGACTTCGCCGGTAGAAATCGTGGGTACAGGTTCAGTCGACATCTCCGGTCGCAGTTCTACAAAATGGGAGCCACTGCTGAAGGGCGATTCTAGGCTGAGCTCAGGCTCACCATTGGCGCCATAGCGCAGCACGATACGGTCGCCGGGATAAATCAGGTTGGGGTTTTTGATGTAGGGGTTCTTGTGCCATATCTGCGGCCACTGCCAGGGGTGTACCAGAAAATGTCCGGCTATGCCCCACAGGGTATCTCCCGGTTTGACGGTATAAGTTTGTTGGGTACGCCATTGGATAGCGGCTGGCGCTGCCTGGGCTATGACCGGGGTCAGGGCGCTCAGACCAAGGCTAAAAACAAGGTTGCGCCATTTATGTTTGTGCATGTAATGATCTCCACTGGACTTCCGCAAGGGATAGTATTAGTCCAAGATACGTTTTTTGCCGGAAAGTCCTGACAACAAGTGGTGGTAATATGTCCCTTCTGAAAATACTCGAGTTTCCCGATACCCGCCTCAAGGACATGGCTCAGCCCATCGTCCGGGTGGACAAACAGGTCCAGCAGCTCGCCGATGATATGGCGGAAACCATGTATGATGCTCCGGGAATCGGCCTCGCCGCGCCCCAGGTAGCGGCCGGACAGCGACTGATTGTCGTGGATGTCTCGGAAAATCGCAATGATCTGATGGTGCTGGTAAATCCCGAAATTATCGCGCGCAGCGGTGAAGAAGAAATGAAAGAGGGTTGCCTGTCGGTCCCGGGCGTACTGGAAACGGTCCGGCGGGCGGAAAAAATAACCCTGCGGGCTTTGACGGTGCAAGGAAAAACCATTGAACTGGAGGCGGATGGCTTGCTGGCTGTGTGCATACAGCATGAGATCGACCATCTGAACGGCACCCTGTTTGTGGATCATCTCTCGCGCCTGAAACAGAATCTGATCCGCCGCAAAGCGGAAAAGCGAGCGCGGCAAGGTGAGTAAACGTCTCGTTTTTGCGGGAACGCCAGCATTTGCCCGTATGATCCTGGAGGAATTGCTGGCCGGACCGGAAACCCTGGTGGGGGTGTTCACCCAGCCCGATCGACCCGCCGGGCGTGGCCGTCATCTGCAGGAAAGTCCGGTCAAGCAGCTGGCCCGGGAGTCCGGTATCCCGGTATTCCAGCCGGAATCCTGCAAAACTCCGGAATCTCTGGAACTGCTGCGCAGCTTGCAGCCGGATCTGTTGATTGTGGTGGCCTACGGACAGATTCTGCCCCAGGCCATTCTCGATGTTCCCCGTCTCGGTGCTATCAATGTTCACGCCAGTATCCTGCCCGCCTGGCGGGGGGCGGCGCCCATCGCCCGGGCCATTGCCGCCGGGGATACGGAAACTGGCGTGGCGATTATGCAGATGGAGGCCGGACTGGATTCCGGACCAGTGCGGCAGGTGCTGACTTGTCCCATACATCCCGATGACACGGCGACCAGTCTCCATGACCGCTTAGCCGTGCTGGGTAAGACCGCCCTCCGCCAAGCGCTGGATGATCTCTGGGCGGGCCGTTCCGTGGCGGTCCAGCAGGATGAAAGCCGGATGACTTATGCCCGTAAACTCAAAAAAGAAGAAGCTTTGCTGGACTGGCAGTTGCCCGCCACACAACTGGATCGGCACATCCGCGCCTTCAATCCCAGCCCTGTGGCCCACACCCTGTTCCGGGAAAAAAGTCTGCGCGTCTGGCAGGCGCGACCCCTGACCGAGCCGGCAGACCTGCCCCCCGGAAGTATTACTGCCATTCATAAGGAGAGCTTCCGGGTAGCCTGCGGGGAAGGGCAGCTCGAATTATTGCTCTTGCAACCGGCGGGTAAAGGGAAGCTCGCGGCAGGTGATTTCATCCGTGGTTACCATCCCGCCAGGGGAGAATCGTTAGGATGAGCAAAAAAACAACGTCGAAACGAAATACCGGTATGGCCGATGGAACATTGCTGCGACGCACCGCCATTCAGGTCCTGGCGGCTGTGGATGAAGGCGAAAAGGTGGACCAGGCGCTGGCCGGAAGCCCGGTCAGTGGCCCGGAGCGGGCGACCTTGCAGTGGCTGGTATTGGGCACCTTGCGGGAGTATCTGTTACTACAAAAATTATCGGGCTTGTTGCTGCGCAAAAGCTGGCGCGAAGAAGACCGCGATCTGGGATTCCTGCTGCATCTGGCGCTCTTTGAATTGCGCCATGGCCAACGACCCGCTTTTGCCGTGGTGAACGATTGGGTGGAGATGGTCGAAACGCTGCAGAAATCCTGGGCCAAGGGATTGATGAATGCCGTCCTGCGGCGTTTTCTGCGTGAGCGCGAGGCTCTGGAAGAGCAGCTGGCTGATCCGGATCTGGGCCACCCGGCCTGGCTGGCGGCACGTCTGCGCGCGGCCTACCCCGAGGAATGGCCTGAGATTGCCGCCGCCAATAATCAACCGGCTCCGCTCTGGCTGCGGGTAAATACCCTGCGGGTCAGCCCCCAAGATTATCGCGAGGCGCTGCAGGCCCAGGGCTTGTCCTGTCGGGGGGTCGAATGGAGTGAAGCCGCTCTCTGTCTGCCCGAAAGTATTCCGGTAGCCACCCTGCCGGGCTGGGATGCCGGCTGGGTGGCTGTCCAGGATGCGGCGGCGCAGATGGCTGCCCATATTCTGGCACCCCAGAGTGAAGAACGGGTGCTGGATGCCTGCGCGGCCCCTGGCGGAAAAACCGCCCATCTCTGGGCGCTGGGCGCCCGGCGCCTGGATGCCCTGGATCGTTCCGCAGAGCGGTTGCAGAAAGTGCGGGAAGCCCTCTATCGTCAGGGAGCTGTTGCCCATCTACAGGTAGCCGATGCCGGAGAGCCGCAGAGCTGGTGGAATGGCGAGTTCTATGACGCCATTCTTCTGGATGCCCCCTGTACGGGTATCGGCGTAATTCGTCGCCATCCTGATATCCGCCTGCGGCGGCAGGAGGAAGATGTGCTGCAGGCCGTGGCCCAGCAACGCCAGCTCCTCGACGCCTTGTGGGCTTGTCTGCGCCCGGGTGGGCGGCTGCTGTATGCGACCTGTTCGATTCTGCCGGAGGAAAATTTGCTGCAGATTCGCGCTTTTCTGGAGCGCCACGAGGATGCCCGCCAACAGTATCATCCTCTCACTGGTCAGCACTTGCCCGGTCAGCAGGATATGGATGGTTTTTACTATGCACTGCTGGTGAAAGCCGAATGATTTTTTCGCCAGCCACCCCTATGGCTCGGGTAAGGACCACTGCCAGGGGTAACCGAGCTTTCTGGCCAAGCCTTATTCTGGGATTGTTTTTTTGCCTTGCTCCCGGCTGGGCGTTGGCGGACACCGCGTTTCACGTGAAACATTTGCAGGCCGTCCCGGAAATGAATCGGGTCAATATCAGTGCTCAGGTGCAGATCAGCAAGGAAGCCTTGCTGCAGGAAATCCTCGATCAGGGGCAGACCATCATCTGGGTCATCAAAGCACAATGGCGGGAGCCGGAGCCTTTTTCCTTCATTTCCGGGCTGGGTACCCATGCCCAAAAGGAAGAGCGCTGGCAGATACATTACTATCCGCTCACCAATGAATATGCCTTGAGCAATGGAGCGGGTGCGCTCCGCCTCTTCCATCACTGGCAAGATCTGGTCGGTGCCTTAGAGCAGATTCATGATTTCATTCTGCCTTTGCAGCAGGGTGCAGCGCGGGGCCAGGTGGCCCTCCGGGTTTATGTGGATATTCAGGCCTTGCCGCTCCCCCTGCGCCTGCGCGCCCTTCTGGATCATTGGAAACTGGAGTCCCCATGGATCGTCAGCGCCCCCCTTTCAAGCTGAGAAACTGGTTGCGTGCCCTCAATGCCGGGGCTGCGCCGGAAAAACAGCGGGTGGGACCCCGCTGGGGGGCCATTTTACTCCTTCTGGCGATTTTGGGTTTTCTGGCGATCAATTTTTTCACTAGCGCAGGTGGACCCTTAAGCCGTTATTTTGTGCCCATGCTGGTGATTTCTGCAGGAATCGTGCTTTTTTTACTGGTTCTGGTGCTGGTATCGGTGGTGGCGCTGCTGATCCGGCTGCGCCGGGGAGAAGTGGGAAGTCAGCTGGCTACCCGTCTGGTGGTGATTATTACCCTGCTCAGTTTTCTGCCCGCTGCCGTGGTATTTGGGTTTTCCTGGCAGTATCTGAACCGGGGCGTCGATTCCTGGTTCAGTTCCGCTGTGCAAAGTGCCCTGGATCAGGCACTGAATGTGGCCAAGGCGGGCATTGACCGGTATCGCAATTCGACGCTGCTGGCCGCCGAAAGTATTGCCCAGGCGCTGGTGGGTGAGTCAGACAGTAATGCCATTCTCACCGTCATTGCCCTGCGGGATCAATACCATTTGAGCAGCGTGACGCTGTTTTCCAGCGACAACCGGATTATAGCCACCAGCAGTAACAACCTGACTCTGGCACCGCGTTTGCCCCGTCAGGAAATCTGGCCATGGAAGAAGGCCATCCCACCGCCAATATCGAACCCGAGGCGGATGGCAGTTTACTGGTCAAGGCGCTGATTCCGGTGCTCAGTCCCCATCTGGGGCAAAGTAATCGGATGCTCTATGTCGAACAGCCCATTCCAGAGCAGCTCACCAAGGCAGCAGAAGCCGTGCAGGTGGCCTATACCCGCTATCATCAACTGATGCTGATGCGCGAGCCCATGAAAACGGCCTTTCAACTCAGTCTCGCCGTAGCCCTTCTGCTGGCGGTGCTCTCGGCAGTGTGGATGGGCCTGCATCTGGCACGACGCCTGACTGCACCCATTGCCCGGCTGGCGGCGGGCACTCAGGCGGTGGCCCGGGGTGAGTTTATCCCCTTGCAGACCATTGCCAGTCAGGATGAACTGGGCGTGTTGCTGCACTCCTTCAACAATATGACCCGTCAGCTCGCCCGTGCCAAGCAGCAGGCCGCCGCTGCCCAGGAGCAGGCTGAACAGCGCCGTTTGTATCTGGAAACCGTGCTGGGTCAGCTCTCCAGCGGCATTCTTACCTTTGATGGCGAAAACTGCCTGGCTGAGGTGAACGCCGCTGCCGTCCAGATTCTGCAGGAAGATTTAGCCAGGGGTAGCGCTCTGGAGGAACTGCAGGACGGGGCCATTCTCGAACCCCTCTGGAAACTGGTGACGGAGTGGGTAGAACATCCGCGCAGCGCCATGCAGAAGGAGCTGCAGCTGGAGCGTGGTGATGGCCCGCAAACCCTGATTGTGCATGGCGCGCAATTTTCCGATGATGCCGGCAGCAAAGGTTTTGTCGTGGTTTTTGATGACATCAGTACCCTGGTTTCTGCCCAGCGCAGCGCTGCCTGGAGTGAGGTGGCCCGGCGTCTGGCCCATGAAATCAAAAATCCCCTGACACCCATCCAGCTTTCCGCCGAAAGACTGCGGCGCAAATATCTGGAAAAACTGGGCGACGAAGGAGAAACCCTGGATCGGGCGACACGCACCATCATCCATCAGGTGGATGCCCTGAAAGTGCTGGTAGATGCGTTTTCCGAATATGCCCGGCAACCGCAAATCGAAATGCGCCCGTTGGATATCAATCAGTTGATTCTGGATGTCATGGACCTCTATCGTGGCCAGGAGAATGGTATAGAAATCCGTGCCGAACTGGGGGCGGATTTGCCACCGGTCCGGGCTGACGTGCACCGTCTGCGACAGATTCTCAACAATTTGCTGCGCAATGCCCTGGACGCCCTGCAAGGCAGAGAAGAAACCCCGGCGACAGGCAAACATATTGTGATTCGTACCGGCTTGACGGACAGCGGTCCAGCAAAGATGCTAGAGTTGAGCGTGAGTGATGATGGCCCTGGTTTTCCCGCCGATCTGCTGGCAAGAGTTTTTGAGCCCTATGTGACCAGCAAGGTCAAAGGCTCAGGTTTGGGGCTGGCCATTGTCCGCCGTATTGTTGAAGAACATGGTGGCGTGATTGTGGCCGACAATCAGGGCCTCAACGGTGGCGCGCGCATTGTAATGGATTTTCCCCTGGTTTGAGCTGAATTTTCTGGAGGTGGCATGGAAGCGGCAAGATTGAAGATTCTGATCGTCGATGATGAACCCGATATCTGCCAGACCCTGGCAGATATTCTCGAAGATGAGGGCTATCAGGTAGAAACGGCAGGCAGTGCCGCCGCTGCCGAGGCGTTTTTGCGCGACCAGATGGTCGATCTGGTGCTCCTCGATATCTGGATGCCGGGCGAAGATGGCATTACCTTGTTGCGGCGCTGGGCGGACGCAGGTCTGGAGCAGCCGGTGGTCATGATGTCCGGCCACGCCACCATCGAAACGGCGGTGCAGGCCACTAAGCTGGGCGCCTATGATTTTGTTGAAAAACCCCTGTCACTGGACAAAACCCTGCTGACCGTGGCCCATGCCCTGGAGGCGAGCCGTCTGCAGCGGGAAAACCGCGATCTGCGCGCGCAAACCGGCTGGGTGGATCGGCCCAGCGGTGAGAGTCCCGCCATCCGTCAGTTTCGTGAACAACTCACCCGGGTTGCCGCCGTTGATTCCTGGGCCCTGTTACTGGGTGAGGCTGGCAGCGGCAAGGAAGTCGCGGCGCGCTATCTGCACCGGCAAAGTCGCCGGGCCCAGGGGCCTTTTGTGGACCTGCGGGCGGCGGCCATTGCCCGACCCAATGTGGCCATTGAGCTGTTTGGTAACGAAACCCAGGGCAAGCTGATTCGTGGCCGTCTGGAGGTGGCGCACGGCGGCACCTTGTTCATTGACGAAATTGCCGATATGGATCTGGAAACCCAGGCCCGCCTGTTCTCGGCCCTGCAGGAAAAGCGCATCATCCGGGTGGGCGGAACCACCCCGATTCCCGTGGATGTGCGCGTCATTGCCGGCAGTGCCCAGGATTTGTCTCAGGCGGTACAAAACGGCCAGTTTCGCAGTGATCTCTACTACCGCCTCAGCGCCCTGCCCCTGCGCGTCCCGCCACTGGCGGCCAGAACCCCGGACATTCCCGTGCTTATTGAAGAGTTTGTGCATTTTTACGGGGCACGGGATGGCCTGCCCGGGCGGCGCTTCTCTCCTGATTCCATGGATGTCCTCAACCATTACCCCTGGCCCGGTAACATCCGCGAGCTGCAGAACCTGGTCGAGCGTTTGCTGATTCTGGCGGAAGGGCCGGAAATCAGTGCCGAGGAAATCGAGGGTGCCCTCGGTCTGGATAACCGGATGGCCCTCGCCAACAGCAGCTTTGATGAAGACGATTTTGGCGGCACCCTCAAACGCGCCCGGGAACGCTTCGAGCGCGCCTTTCTCGAATATCATCTGGCGCGGAATGACTGGAATATTGCCCGTACCGCCGAAGTGGTCGGCCTGGAGCGCACCCATCTCTACCGCAAGCTGAAAAATCTCAACATTGCCCTGAAGGGCGAGCGGCGGGCGGGAGACGAGGGCGAAGACGAGGATTGATCTGAAGGTTTTTCCAGGCATTGTAAGCTGGCGAGGTGTTTGCGCTTTAGTGGGTTATGAGTGGATTGTCGGGTAGGGGCATAAATGCCACTCTATTGCGGATTCCTTTGATCCTGCTTAGAGTGGGGGCAATTTTTATTGCTACAGGAATGCCGTTATGACCCAGCCACAGGATTTGCCCGCCAACGCCCCCGACTTTTGTGCAGGGATGCTCTACTTTGGTGAAAACTGGCCGGATTTTGACCAGTATGGCAAAGCAACGGCCATTGCTGCGGGTCAGAAAGCCGTTACCAATCCTCAGGCTCGGGAAGCCGTATATCAGTCGCTGCTGCTGGCGGATGCCTTGCGCTACTGTACCCTGCAAGTATGTGCTGCCAAGTCTTCCGGCCATCCGGGAGGCTTTGCTTCCAGTGCCGAGGCTTATGCGGCTATGGTCATGCTCGGGCATACCAACATTGTCACCGAGGTCGGGCATCATGCTCCGGGCTTTTACAGTGCCATGTTCCTCGACAGCTCCCTCGAAGCCATGGGTATTCACAACATGAATGACATGATGGCGCGGTTCCGCGAACAGCATGGCCTGCTCGGTCATCTGTCCGGTGCCATCCCGGGTTTACTGGCGCCAGCCGGTCCGCTGGGACAGGGGCAGCACTTTGCCATGGCCGGGGCCCTGCTGCATCCTGGTACCTTGTTTCCGGTGACCATCGGCGATGGCGGTTTTGGTGAGCCTTACGTGCTGAGTTCTATGAAGCATTTCCACTTTGCCTATCCCCAGGTGACCAACTATCTGCCCATCCTGGTCTGGAATGGCTTCAGTCAGGAACATCATTCCATGGTTTCCCTGATGAGCAATGAAGAAATGGTCGCCTACTGGCGGGCCCATGATTTTGATGAAGTCATCCTGATCGATGCCAAGGACTATGATGATGCTGGGCAGGAAGGCGCTTATGTTGATTCCACCCGCTTTTCCTTCGGACAACGGATGGCTTTCATGGAGGCTGTGCTCAGTGCTGCGGCCAAGGCGGCACAAAGTGCCTTGACGGGTCGGCACACGGCTTTCATTTTGAAACAGTTGAAGGGTGCAGGGGTGCATGTTTCCGGAGCCAAATCCCATAACTTGTATCCCAAGGACACTTTCGAGTCCCCGGAAATCAAAACTGCTCTGGAAAAACGCGCATTGAGTCCGGAAGCCTGGGCTCTGGTCCGCGACAATTTCTCCCGCGCCGGGGGTGGACCTGCGGCACAGACCGCAGTCACAGAGCATGTGTTGGAAATCGCCCGTCTGGGTGAATTTCCCCTGCAGGACTTTGCCGTCGGCGAACAGGCGGTACCCGCCACCGCCATGGGCGCTCTGGTGGCCTGGCTGGGACAGCAGGATCGCCGCTTTGTGGTGAGCAATGCCGATGGTAATGAAGCCTCGGCCATGAAGAACATCAATGACGCCCTGAAAATCCGTCACCCCACCGAAGACCCCCTCTACAACCAGCAGCCGGGCGGGCAGGTTTATGAACCCCTCAACGAAGATGCCTGTGCGGGACTGGCAGCGGGACTGGCACTGTTCGGCAGTCGTTCCCTGTGGTTATCCTATGAGTCCTTTGCCATCAACGGCTGGCCGATCATGCAGACCGTAGGCCAGGCCATGGCGGAACTGCGGCGTAGCACGCCTTCTGCCGTCTGTATGTTCACGGCAGGAGCACTGGAACAGGGGCGCAACGGCTGGACCCATCAACGTCCGGAAATCGAAAACTACTTTGCCGCGCAAATGCGCAATGGCAATGTGTTCCTGCTTTACCCCACGGATGCCAATGTCATCCAGGCTGCCTATGAATATGCGGTGAACAGCGTCAACAAGGTGATGATCCTCATTGCCTCAAAAAGCCCGTTGCCGGTGCATCTGGATATGGCCCAGGCCCGTGTGGCAGTGCGCAAGGGTGCCGCTGTGCTGTACGAAGGACCGGCGGGTACGCGTGGCACAGTGACCATGGCTGTGACCGGTGATATGGTCCTGCTGCCGGTATTTGCGGCTCGGGAAGTGCTGGAGAAAGAAGGTTATGGGGTGCGCATTGTCAGTGTCATCAATCCCCGTCAGCTGTATCGCCCCTCGGATGTGGCCGCTCACACCGTAGCGCAAGCGGACACGGATTTCATGGCAGATGCGGAATTCCAGCAGATCTTTGCCGGCGATATGCTCCTCACTATCGGTGGTGGCAGTTCTGCTGGCCTGGAGCCGGTGCTCCTGCGCAGTCGTGCGGCGCAACGCGACACCCTGGCCTGGCAGCGCGGCGAAACCACGGCTACCGCCGGTGAACTGATGGCTTTCAATGGCATCACGGCCGAGGCCATTCTCCACAAGGTTCGGGGTTTTAGTGGGCAGTAATCCAGCAGCCCTGCCCGGCAAAATCATCGTCATTGACGATGATCCCACCGGCTCGCAGACTGTTCATTCCTGTCTGCTGCTGACTCGCTGGGATCCCGATACCCTGCGGGAGGCTCTGGAGGATGCGGCACCGCTCTTTTTTGTGCTGAGCAACACCCGGGGCATGACGGCGGCGCGTGCCGAACAGGTCACCCGGGAAATCTGCCGGAATCTGCATATTGCCCTGGAGCGACTGGCTCTTACCGGACAGGCGTTGCAACCCTTGCTGGTGAGTCGTTCCGATTCGACCCTGCGCGGTCACTATCCGGTGGAAACCGATGTGATGGCTGAGGAGCTAGGCCCTTTTGATGCCCATTTTCTGGTCCCGGCATTTTTTGAAGGGGGCCGCATTACTCGGGACAGCACCCATTATGTCGTTCAGAACGGCGTGGAAGTCCCGGCCCATGAGACGGAATTTGCCCGGGATTCGGTATTTGCCTTTCAGCACAGTTATCTGCCCGATTATGTGGCCGAGAAAACCCAGGGTCGCATCCCGGCTGGACAGGTGCAGCGCTTCACCCTGGAAGATCTGCGTGCCGGCTGTCTGCCCCGCTTGCTCGCGCTGAACAATAACGTCTGCGTTGTCGTGGACGCGGTAGAACCTGCGGATTTGCAGGCTTTTGCCCGGGATTTGCGGACGGCTGCCGGACAGGGCAAGCGTTTTCTATTCCGCAGCGCCGCCAGTTTGTTGACGGCCCTGGCCGATTTGCCACCCCAGCCGGTGTCTGCCGAAAACATGGCGCAACTGCGACGCGGGGATAAGGCTGGGGCCATTCTGGTGGGTTCCCATGTGCGCAAAAGCACCGAGCAGCTCAAACGCTTGCTGGAGGAACCGGGTCTGGAGGGTTTGGAGGTGGACGTGGATGCCTGTAGTGGTGAGGCCGGCACCAGGCAACTATCACGCTTGCTGGAGCAGGCGGCCAAAATCCATGACCAAGGCCGGGATCTGGTGATATTTACCAGCCGCAGCGAACGTCAGTTTCCCGATCAGGTGACGCGTCTGGCCTTTGGTGAGAGCGTGTCGGCCTTTCTCATGAAGGTGCTGCAGGGACTACCCGAAGATCTCGGCTTTCTCATCAGCAAAGGGGGCATCACCTCCAATGATGTGTTGAGCAGTGGCCTGGCTCTGCTTAAGGCGCGGGTAATGGGGCAGATTCTGCCCGGTTGTTCGGTGGTGCTCTGCCCTCCGGATCATCCCCGTTATCCGAATCTGCCCGTGGTGATTTTTCCCGGCAATGTGGGCGATGTCGAAAGTCTGGCGGTGGCCCGGCAGCGCTTGCGCGGTCGTTGACGGTCGCTGGCCATGGCGGGTGATTTGGCTCCTCAGCATGACGCGTTTATTGCGGCCCTGCGCGCCGTGCTCCCGGATGATGCCTTGCTCATTCACGAAGAAGACCTGCATCCCTATGAGTGCGATGGCCTTTCTGTTCTTAAGGAGTTGGCTCTGGCGGTGGCTTTGCCCCACAACCGGGAGCAAGTACAGGCGGTGCTGAAAGTCTGTCAGCAATACGGGATAGGGGTGGTGCCCCGGGGGGCGGGGACCGGCCTGTCCGGGGGTGCGCGCCCCAGTGCCGGAGCCATCATCCTGTCCCTGGCGCGACTCAAGCAGATGCTCGCGGTGGATACCCATAATCGTACTGCCCAGGTGCAGCCGGGCGTACGCAATCTGGCCATCAGTGAGGCCGTACGCCCCCTGGGTTTGTACTACGCCCCGGACCCCTCCTCCCAGATCGCCTGTAGCATCGGCGGTAATGTGGCGGAAAACTCCGGCGGGGTGCATTGTCTGAAATACGGCTTGACCGTCCACAATGTGCTGGCCCTGGAAGTCCTGGATGCCTCCGGCGAGATCCTGCACATCGGCAGCCAGGCCCCGGACAGTCCCGGCTACGATCTGCTGGCGCTGATGATGGGCTCGGAGGGTTTGTTGGGGGTCGTCACCGAAAGTACGCTGCGCTTGTTGCCGGTTCCGGAAAACACCCTGGTGATCCTGGCCGCTTTTTCCAGCGTGGTGGCTGCGGCAGATGCGGTGAGTGCCATTATTGCGGCAGGGATTATCCCGGCCGGGCTGGAAATGATGGATCAGTTGGCCATTGCGGCGGCCGAGGATTTTGTCCATGCCGGTTATCCCCGCGATGCGGCCGCCATTTTGCTCTGTGAACTGGATGGGAGCGAGGCGGAACTGCAGGTGCGACTAGACGCCGTCGAAAATCTGCTGGAGGAGCATGGGGCTGGCAGTATCCGCATCGCCAGAGATGCGGAAACCCGCTTGCTGCTTTGGAAGGGCCGCAAGGCCGCCTTTCCGGCGGTGGGGCGTCTGGCCCCGGATTACTACTGCATGGATGGGACCATCCCGCGCAAGCGTCTGGCGGAGGTGCTGGAACAAATTGCCGCCTGGTCTGCGGAATATGGCTTGCAGGTGGCCAATGTGTTTCATGCCGGAGATGGCAATTTGCATCCCTTGATTCTCTATGACGCCAATATCGACAGTCAGTTACAGGCGGCGGAAGCCTTTGGTCAGCGTATTCTGGAACTTTGTGTGGCAGTGGGGGGCAGCATTACCGGAGAACACGGCATCGGCGTCGAAAAACTGGACAGCATGTGTGTCCAGTTTACGGCGGCGGAACTGGACCAGTTGCATCGCATCAAGGCGGCCTTTGATCCGGAAGGACGCCTGAACCCCGGCAAGGCCGTCCCTAGCCTGCATCGCTGCGCGGAACTGGGGGCCATGCATGTGCACCACGGCCAGTTGCCCTTTCCCGAATTGGAGCGTTTTTAAGGTGGACCAGAGCGAGATCTTGCAGGAACAGGTTCGGGAGGCCTATGCCCAGTCCCGTGCCCTCCATATTCAAGGATCAGGCAGCAAGAATTTTTACGGCCGCAGCGTTCGTCACGGCGAGCCTCTACGGGTGGGGGCGCATCAGGGGGTGGTGGATTATGAGCCCAGTGAATTGTTCATTACCCTGCGTGCCGGCACCACCCTGCAAAACCTCCAGGAACAGTTAGCTGAAGCCGGACAGATGTTGCCTTTTGAGCCGCCTTTTTTCGGAGCAGAGGCCACCATTGGCGGTACCCTGGCCTGCGGTTTCTCCGGGCCGCGTCGACCTTACGCCGGTTCCGCCCGGGATTATGTGCTGGGAGTACAACTGCTGAACGGACAGGGAGAAATCCTGCGCTTTGGCGGCCAGGTCATGAAAAATGTGGCGGGCTATGATGTTTCCCGCCTGCTGGTAGGTTCCCTGGGAACCCTGGGCGTTCTTCTGGAGGTAACCCTCAAAGTGTTGCCGCGCCCGGAGCAGGAGCTGACCCTGGTGCAGGAACTTCCCATGGCTGCCGCTATTGACCAGATGAATCAATGGGCTGCTCACCCCCTGCCGGTTTCGGCCAGTGCCTGGTATGACAACTATTTATATTTACGCCTTTCGGGAGCGGCCAAGGCAGTGGAGGCCGCAGGCCGCAAAATCGGTGGAGAAGTGCTCACCGCCGCAGACGCTTTCTGGACGGATTTGCGGGAGCAGCGGCATGGCTTTTTTCAGGGCGATGCTCCACTCTGGCGCCTGGCCCTGGCTCCGGCCAGCCCACCGCTGCCCCTGCCGGAACCCACTCTCATTGAATGGGGTGGCGGGCAACGCTGGTTGCGCGGCCATCAGGATGCCGCAGCCTTGCAAGGGTTGGCGGCAAAACACGGCGGACACGCCACCCTGTTTCGTGGCGCGGATGCCAGCGGCGAAGTCTTCCATCCCCTGGCCCCGTCTTTGCTGGCGCTGCAGCAACGCCTGAAAAAAGCCTTTGATCCACGCGGGATTTTGAATCCCGGCCGCCTGTACGCCGCCCTGTAGAGACGCCCATGCAAACCCGTATCGCTCCGCGTTTTGAAAATAACGCCGAAATGGCCGAAGCTGACGCCATTCTCCGCAGTTGTGTGCATTGCGGGTTTTGTACGGCTACCTGTCCGACCTATCAAATACTGGGTGACGAGCTGGATGGTCCGCGCGGGCGTATTTACCTCATCAAGGAGTTTTTGGGCGGCACTCCGGCCAGTCGTGAAAGTCTGAAGCATCTGGATCGCTGTCTGACCTGCCGCGCCTGTGAGAGTACCTGTCCCTCGGGCGTACGCTACGCCCGGCTGGCGGAAATTGGTCGCGAACAACTGGAAAAGGATATTCCCCGCCCGGCTCTGGAGCAACTGCAGCGTTCCGTGCTGCGTGCCGTAATTCCCCATCCAGAGCGCTTTCGGCTGGCCTTGCAGTTGGGCAATCTGTGCAAACCCTTTCTACCCGAAGCGCTGGCCCGTAAGGTCCCGGACTTACCCCGTATGGCTCCGGTTTCTGCCCCGGCTGACGTTTCGGCAGTGTCGGCACGGCAGCCCAGCGTGCTTGCCCTGGCCGGTTGCGTGCAAAGTGTGCTGACGCCGCAAACCGGTGCCGCGCTGGAGCAGATACTCGCCCGACTGGGTTATGTCATGACCACGCCCCCGGAAGCGGGCTGCTGTGGGGCCCTGAGCTTGCACCTCAACGCCCGCGCTGAAGCTCATGATTACATGCGCCGCAATATTGATGCCTGGTGGCCCTATATTGCGGCGGGCGCCGAGGCCATTCTGGTCAGTGCCAGCGGCTGCGGCAGCATAGTCAAGGAATATGGAGAGGCCCTGCAAGATGACCCCGATTATGCCGAAAAAGCCCGGCAGGTGGCGGCGCTGGCGCGGGATCCCAGCGAATGGCTGCTGGAGCATCTGGAGCAGTTGCCCCTGGAGCATCAAGAGCGCGGACCCCTGGCCTTTCATTCTCCCTGTTCCCTCCAGCACGCCCAGCGCGTCCAGGGCCAGGTCGAAAAACTATTGCAACGGGCGGGCTATGCATTGACCGCCGTGGCCGACGCTCATCTCTGCTGTGGCTCGGCGGGCACTTATTCCATTTTACAGCCGGAATTATCCCGGCAACTCCGTCAGCAAAAAATCGATGCTCTGCAAGAGGGTCAGCCCTGCTCCATTGCCACCGCCAATATCGGTTGCAAGCTGCATTTGCAGGGCGGCACCGATTTGCCGGTGCGCCATTGGCTGGAATTACTGGCGGAGGCGTTGCTGCCTGAGAAGTCTTGATGGTAGTAACAGCCGCCCTTTGCTGGCTGATGACAAGGCAATATGGGACAATTTGAGCAAGATTGGGAAAAAGCAAACTTATTGAAGTAGCGCGAACTGCTCGCCGTGCAGGATGTAATCGAAGCCCAGCGCAATGACCTCATCAGCCAGTTGGAGAATCAGCCTCAGAGGCAGGTTGATGAGCGCACGCTGTTCACCGTGGAGTGGGAGTTGAGATGAAGCACATGCCATCCCGACAACAGGATGCTTTGGAGTCCCTGACAGGACGGATTGCCGCGATTGTCAAGCAGGCACGCAGCCAGGTGCGGCAAAGCGTCAATCAGGCCATGGTGGCCTGCTACTGGGAAATTGGCCGTCTGATCGTGGAACACGAACAGCAAGGGCAAGTCCGCGCCGCCTACGGGCAACGGCAACTGGCCGCGCTCTCCGGGCGATTGACGGCGCAGTTCGGGCGTGGCTTTGACGAGCGCAACCTGAGGAACATGCGCCTATTTTTCCAGTGTTTCCCGATTCGGAACGCAGTGCGTACCGAATTGAGCTGGACGCACTACCGCACGCTGCTGCGCGTGGAAAACCCCGCCGCCCGCGACTGGTATCTGCGCGAAGCCATCAGCCAGAACTGGAGCAGCCGCGCACTGGAGCGGCAAATCGGCGTGCTCTATTACGAACGCCTGCTCGCCAGCAAGGAAAAGGCCGTCGTCGAAGCGGAAGCAAGGGAGCAAACCGCGCCCCTGGCCGAAACAGCGAAAGATTTCCTGCGCGATCCCTATGTGCTGGATTTCCTGAACCTGAACGCCAGCCGCTTCCTGGAAGGCGATTTGGAGCAGGCCATCATGGACAACCTGCAAAGCTTCCTGCTGGAGCTGGGCCGGGGATTTGCCTTTGTCGCCCGCCAGCAGCGCGTGAGTTTTGCCGACGAAGACTTTTATCTGGACCTCGTTTTCTACAACTTCAAGCTCAAGTGCTTTTTGCTGGTGGACCTGAAGCTGGGCAAGCTGACCCATCAGGACATGGGGCAGATGGACACCTATGTGCGCCTCTACGACGAGCAAATCAAGGGCGCGGACGACAACCCCACCATCGGCCTGGTGCTGTGCAGCGAAAAGAGCGAGGCCGTGGTGCGCTATTCCGTGCTGGCCGAGCAACAGCAACTGTTCGCCGCCAAATACCTGCCCTATCTGCCGAGCGAGGCCGAGCTGAAACAGGAACTCGAACGCGAGCGCGAACAGGCCCTGCTACGGCTGGCGCAGCAAGAGGAGCAAAAAGCATGAGCAGGCAGAAAAACGAAATCGACCGCGAGATCAAGGATGTGCGCCGCAGCGCCGCGACCTCGCCGACGCTGGAAGAAAAGCTGTCCTGGCAGAAGCGGCAGCGCGAACTGGAAGGCAAGCGCAGCAAACTGCGCCGCGAGCTGTTCGCCCGGCAGGACGAAATCGAAGCCCAGCGCAATGACCTCATCAGTCAGCTTGAAGCGCAGCTCCAGCAACAGGTCGAAGAGCGCACTTTGTTTTCCATCGAATGGGAACTGCTATAGGAAGGTACCGCACATGGCCGCAACCAACTTCAAGACCGAAAACAACACCTTTCGCAAACTGATCGGCAATGGCTTGACCTACTGCATTCCGCGCTTCCAGCGTGACTACAGCTGGACCAGTGACGAGTGGGAAGACCTGTGGGCGGACATTCTTGCCACCTTGAAGCCAGACGGCGAGTCTTCTCATTACATGGGCTATCTCGTTCTGCAATCCGCGGATGACAAGACTTTCGATGTCATCGACGGCCAACAGCGCCTGACCACGCTCAGCCTGATCGTGCTGGCTGTCCTGAAGAATCTCCTGCGTCAGATCGAAGTCGGCAACGAGGGGGATGCTAACACCCAGCGTATCAACCAAATCCGGCAAACCTATATCGGCTATCTCGATCCAGTGACCCTGATCGCCCGGCCAAAGCTCACCCTGAACCGCAACAACAACGCCTATTACCGCGACTACCTCCTGCCGCTCGGGCACCTGCCCAAGCGCAATCTCCGCGCGTCCGAGCATTCCTTGCGCAAGGCGTTCGAGTGGTTCGACAAGCAGGTTGCGACTTACCTCAAGGCGTACAGTGGCAACGAAGGTGCGCGTCTGGCGCAACTTGTCGAGGACATCAGCGACAAGCTTTTTTTCACCGTCATCACGGTCACGGACGAGCTCAACGCCTACAAGGTTTTCGAGACCCTGAATGCGCGTGGCGTGCGTCTGTCTGCCACGGACCTGCTGAAGAACTACCTGTTCTCCGTGCTTGATCGCGGCGGCGAGTCCGACCACGAATTGCACAGTCTGGAAGAGCGCTGGGAAGCGCTCGTCGGGAGCTTGCAATCGGAAAACTTTCCCGACTTTCTGCGCGCGCACTGGAACAGCCGACATGACTTTGCCCGTCAAGCTGATCTGTTCAAAATCATCCGCTCGAAGATCAGTGATCGCGAAGCGGTTTTCGCCCTGTTGCGTGGTATGGAAGAAGATCTCGACACCTATCTGGCATTGACCTCACCGGAGGTTTCGGACTGGTCGCCCGAGGACAAGAACCTTGCCGGTGTGCTCAAGACTTTCCGCGTACGGCAACCCTACCCATTGCTGCTGGCCGCACGGCGACACTTCGACGCCGGTGATTTCTCCGGCTTGCTGCGGGCGACCGTGGTCATTTCGATGCGCTACAACGTCATCGGCGCCTTCGGCACAGCCGAGCAGGAGCGCACCTACAACACCGTCGCCGAGCGCATTGCCAAGGGGGAGCTGCGGGAGCTATCCGGTGCGTTGTCGGCGATGCGGAGCATCTATGTCGAAGACCGGGCGTTTCGCGCGGCGTTTGCCGAAAAGGTCATCCGCACGACCGACTCACGCAACAACCGCGTGATGCGCTTCATTCTGTGTGCGCTGGAACGGCATATTTCCGGCAACGACCACAGCTTCACCAGCGACGCGTTCAACATCGAACACATTCTTCCGCAGCGCGCCCCCGATGGCTGGGGCGGGTTCAGCAACGAAGAGATGGACGGCCTGATGTATCGGCTAGGCAACATGACCCTGATGCAGACGGGTGCCAACCGCGACGCCGGAAATGCCGACTACGCCGCCAAACGACCTGACTATCAACAAAGCGGATTTGTTCTGACGCAGAAAGTCGCGGTGGACAACGCCGAATGGACACCCGAACGAATTGCGGTACGGCAGAACTGGATGGCCGACCAGGCCACCGCCATCTGGCGCATTGCCCAATTGAGTTGATCAGGACGTATTGATGAGCAGCAAACAAAAACTCGAACTCACCTGGATCGGGAAGGAGAAGCGGCCCAAGCTGGAGCCGCGCATCCTGCTCGAAGATCCCGAGAAGTCGTATCACGCCAAGCATCGCGTCACGGACAACGACCTCTTCGACAACCGGCTGATCTTTGGCGACAACCTGCTGGCGTTGAAGGCGCTGGAGGCGGAGTTTTCAGGAAAGGTCAAGTGCGTGTTCATCGACCCGCCGTACAACACCGGCAGCGCGTTCACGCATTACGACGACGGGCTGGAGCATTCGATCTGGCTGGGCTTGATGCGCGACCGGCTGGAAATCATCCGGCGGCTGCTGGCGGAGGACGGGTCGCTCTGGATCACCATTGATGACAACGAGGCGCACTATCTGAAGGTGTTGTGCGATGAGGTATTTGGAAGGGCATGTTTCATCGCAGATATTGCCTGGAAACGCAGAGATGGCGCACCAAATGATCGTAAGATTGGCTCCACATACGACCACGTCCTTGTCTATGCCAGGACTAGGAATGGAGCCGCAAAAAAAACAGTAGCCGAAGATGCTTTTAATCTGATGGAACGCACTGAAAAAGCAGATTCCCAATATCAATTATATGAAGAGCCTTTTGGATTTGACGAGCGCGGCCCCTTTCGAAAAGTTGATTCAACAGGAAATGCAAAAGGCGGCCGGTTCGTTGAAAGCTTGATTTATCCGGTAACAAATCCATTTACTGGTGAGCAGGTGTACCCAAGGAAAGGAAGGTGCTGGGTCTATAAGAAAGAAGAAATGCTCGCAATGGTTGCCGATCGCCGTTTCTTTTGGGGAAAGGACGGAAAGGCAACCACCCCCATGCGCAAGTTATTCAAGACGGAAGCAAAGCCGGGCATGTCTGCGCCAACAATTTGGGATGACGTTGGACTCAATCAACATGCAGCGCGCGAAATTGAGCTGTTGTTTGGCGAAAAAGCCTCGTTTGAGACACCCAAGCCAGAAGGGTTAATGAAACGAATTATCCAGATTGCCACCAACCCCGGCGACCTCATCCTCGACTCCTTCGCCGGCTCCGGCACCACCGGCGCGGTCGCGCACAAAATGGGCCGCCGCTGGATCATGGTGGAGCTGGGCGAGCACTGTCACACCCACATCATCCCGCGCCTGAAAAAGGTCATCGACGGCGAAGACCCCGGCGGCATTACCCAGGCGGTGGGCTGGCAAGGTGGCGGCGGCTTCCGCTATTACCGGCTGGCGCCGACGCTGATCGTCAACGACCGCTGGGGCAACCCGGTCATCAATCCCGAATACAACGCGGCGATGCTGGCCGAGGCGCTGGCCAAGCTGGAGGGCTTCAGCTACGCGCCGTCGGAAACGCACTGGTGGCAGCACGGCCACTCCAGCGAGCGCGATTTCATCTACGTCACCACGCAAAACCTGTCCGCCGATCAGTTGCAGGCGCTGGCCGAGGAAGTGGGTTCCGACCGGAGCTTGCTGGTGTGCTGCTCGGCCTTCCACGGCGTGACCGCCGCCAAGTCAGCCGAACGCTGGCCGAACCTGACGCTGAAGAAGATTCCGAAGATGGTTCTGGCGCGCTGCGAGTGGGGGCACGACGATTACAGCCTGAATGTGGCGTCGCTTCCCATGTTCGAGCAGCCGATGGCGACGCCTGAGGCCAAGCAGCCCTCACCCCGGCCCTCTCCCGCAGGGAGAGGGAGAACGGCGGACAGCGGCACGGCCGATCTGTTTGGCGACGGGGAGGATGGGGCATGAGCCAGAACCTGGCAGGCATTCCGGCGGATTACGCCAATTGGCTGGCCGACATCAAGACGCGCGTGGCGGCCGCCCGCCAGCGGGCCGTGCTGGCAGCCAATGCGGAGCTGATCGGGCTTTACTGGCAGATCGGCCGCGACATCCTGCAGCGGCAGGCGGCGCAGGGTTGGGGCAGCAAGGTGATCGAGCGTCTGGCGCGCGACCTGCGCGCGGCCTTCCCGGAGATGAAGGGGTTTTCCCGCGCCAACCTGCTCTATATGCGGGCCTTTGCCGAGGCCTGGCCGGACGAGCAATTTGTCCAGCAGCTTGCTGGACAATTGCCCTGGTTCCACATCGTCGTGCTGATTACCCGCCTGAAGGACGATCCCACCCGTGAATGGTATGCCCGCAAAGCCATTACCGAGGGCTGGTCGCGCGCCACGCTGGAACGGAATCTCCGCAACCGCCTGCACGAGCGGCAGGGCAACGCGGCGACCAATTTCGAAGCCCGTCTGCCCGCACCACATTCACAACTGGCGCATGAAACGCTGAAAGATCCGTATCTGTTCGACTTTCTGGGGCTGGGCGATGAAGCGCAGGAGCGTGACATCGAAAACGCGCTGCTGCGGC
Organism: Acidithiobacillus sp. TH-A117; assembly: GCF_057473465.1. NCBI lineage: Bacteria > Pseudomonadati > Pseudomonadota > Acidithiobacillia > Acidithiobacillales > Acidithiobacillaceae > Acidithiobacillus > Acidithiobacillus sp. TH-A117. The sequence goes on along the minus strand of NZ_JBYCKQ010000046.1, from coordinate 16,633 downwards.
ACATCACCCGGTTTCTGCTGGAACTCGGCAGCGGCTTCGCTTTTGTGGGGCAGCAATACCGGTTGGAGGTCAGCGACAAGGAGTTCTTCATCGACTTGTTGTTCTATCACACGCGGCTCAAGTGCTATGTGGTGGTGGAACTCAAGGCCTCCGAGTTCAGGCCGGAACACGCGGGGCAGTTGAACTTCTATCTGACTGCCGTGGACAGGCAGGTGAAAGCGCCAGAAGACAAACCCACCATCGGCCTGCTGCTGTGCAAGACGCAAGACCGGCTGGTGGCCGAATATGCGCTCTCTGGCATCGACAAACCCATTGGCGTGGCGGAATACGAACTGGTGCGCGCGCTGCCGGAACCCCTGGCAACCAGTCTGCCCACGGTGGAGGAACTGGAGAGTGGGTTGGCTGAAGAATCAGTTGTCCAGGATTTTCGGATAACTGATGTTGATGACAAGGAAGATGAAGCATGAGCGCCCGCGTGCAAAACCACATCACGGGCCGCCTGTCGCTGCGCCCGCCGCAGGCGGAATCGCTGGCACGGTTGAAGCAGGCGCTGGATGCCGCGCCGGAACTGCTGGAGCACGGCAAGGACGTGGCGGCGGTGCTGGCCACGTTGAAGGCCGAGTTTCCGACGCTTGAAGATTTCGAGCGCGAGTTCCCTTCGCTGTGCTTTGCCTTGGCCACGGGCGTGGGCAAGACGCGGCTGATGGGGGCGTTCATCGCCTATCTGCATCTGGCACACGGCATCAACAACTTTTTCGTGCTCGCGCCCAACCTCACTATTTACAAGAAACTCATCACGGACTTCACGCCCAATACGCCGAAATATGTGTTCAAGGGCATCGGCGAATTTGCCATCCATTCACCCCGCGTGATTACGGGGGATAACTACGATCAGCAAACCCCTTCTACTGGGGAGTTGTTCAGTGAAGTTCGTATCAATATCTTCAACATCTCCAAGGTCAACTCCGAGGTACGCGGCGGCAAGGAGCCGCGCATCAAGCGGATGAAGGAGGTGCTGGGCGATAGCTACTTCAACTATCTCGCCAATCTGCCCGATCTGGTGCTGCTGATGGATGAATCGCATCGGTACCGTGCCAGCGCGGGCGTGCGCGCCATCAACGAACTCAAGCCGCTGTTTGGACTGGAGCTGACGGCGACGCCCTTCGTGGAATCCAGTCGGGGGCCGGTGCCGTTCAGGAACGTGGTGATGGACTACCCGCTAGCGCGAGCGATGGAAGACGGCTTCGTCAAGGAACCGGCGGTAGTCACCCAGCGCAATTTCAGTGTCAGCGACCACACGCCGGAAGAAATTGAAAAAATCAAGCTGGAAGACGGTGTGCGCCTGCATGAAAGCACTAAAGTGGAGCTACTGACGTATGCCCGTGAGAATGGAGTTCAGCAGGTGAAGCCGTTCATGCTGGTCATCGCGCGCGATACCACCCATGCAGGGCAGCTTTTGACCCTTCTGGAATCACAAGCGTTTTACGAAGGGCGCTATGCCGGCAAGGTAATCCAGGTGGATTCCAGCCGCAGCGGTGCGGAAGAAGAAGCCATGATCACGCGCCTGCTGGCCGTGGAGAGTCTGGAAGAGCCCACGGAAATCGTGATTCACGTCAACATGCTCAAGGAAGGCTGGGACGTGACCAACCTCTACACCATCGTGCCGCTGCGCGCCGCCAATGCCCGTACCCTGATCGAGCAATCCATCGGGCGTGGCCTGCGTCTGCCCTATGGCAAGCGCACGGGCGTCGCAGCGGTGGATCGCCTGAACATCGTCGCCCACGACAAGTTTCAAGAGATCATCGACGAGGCCAATCGGGTTGACTCGCCGCTTCGCTTGCAGCAGGTCATCCTCGATGCGCCGTCCGGCAATGACAGCAAGGTCAGCGTGCAGGTCGATTCGGGCGCAGCATACCGCCTTGGGCTGACGGATGACGCGCCTGCGCTCGATCCGGCATCGGCAGCCGCCAATGGCGGTGCTGTCACGCCAACGCCAGCCCCGGTCTTCACCACCGATGCGGAAAAGCAGGCCGCGCGCATGGTCATGGAAGTCATCGACCAGTATGAAATACAATACGCTATAGCACCCACTCGCCGTGCGCTGCTAAAACCCGAACTGCAATCGGCGCTCCTCGCGGAAGTGACCGAGCGGATGAAGCCGCTGCAGGGCCAATTGCTGGAGGGCGTGGATGAATCCGCACCCGCACTTGATTTGCCCGCCGTGGTGGCGAAGACTACCGAGATCGTGGTGCAGCAGACCATCGACATCCCGCGCATCGCCGTGGTGCCCAAGGGTGAGGTCACGACGGGCTTCCAATCCTTCACGTTGGACGTGAGCCAGCTACGCCTGCAACCAGGCGAGCGCGAGATCGTCGGACAGATGCTGCGCAGCAATGAGCAGTTCACGCTGGGGGCGGAAATCGGCCTGAAGGAGCAGCGTCCGGAGGACTACCTCGTCCACGCGCTGGTGGATTTCGACGATATCGACTACTTCACCCATGCCGACCTGCTTTACGATCTGGCGGGCCAGATGGTGCAGCACCTGCGCGGTTATCTCTCCGAAGCCGATACGCTCAATGTGCTTGATGGTCAGCGCAAGACCATCGCCAGGGAAATCCACGCGCAGATGATGGCCCACTTCTTCGAGAAGGCGACTGAGTACGAGGTGCAGATTAGCCGCGGTTTCACGGAGCTCAAACCCTGTAACTACACGGCTGTGGCAGGGCAAGCCCCGCGTCACTTTCGCGAAACGGTAGAGGACGTAGGCCGCATCAAGCAGATGCTGTTCGGCGGATTCACACGCTGCCTGTACCCGCTGCAGAAGTTTGACTCGGATACCGAACGGCGCTTCGCCGTCATCCTGGAGCGCGACGCGATGAAGTGGTTCAAGCCCGCGAAGGGGCAGTTTCAGATCTACTACAAGCTCGGCACCGAGCAGCCGGAATACATCCCCGACTTCGTCGCTGAGATGGACGCGACACTCTTGATGGTGGAGACCAAGGCGCGGAACGACCTGAAAACCGATGAAGTGAAGGCCAAGGCCGCTGCCGCCTTGCAGTGGTGCCGACACGCCTCAGACTACGCGCTGCGCGTCGGCGGCAAGCCCTGGAAGTACTTGCTGGTGCCCCATGATGAAGTCAATGAATCGCGGCAGCTCGCTGACTTCTCGCGTTTTGAAATTACTGGCTAATCCCTCAATCCAGCCGCAACCAGCCCTTGCGGTAAAAAATCCAGGCGATGAGTGCTTCCACCACAATCAGCCCGCCAGTGACGGCAACAAAACCGTAGCGCCAATGGGGAAGCGGACCCAACGGGACGTTCATGGCCGCCGCGCCGGGAATAAACAGCGGGATGGTGACCAGAATAATCAGGGCTGCCATGAATTTGAACAAGTGATTCACGTTGTTGTGCACCACATAGGCGTAGGATTCCAGCAGTTCATTGATGGTTTCCTGATCGCTATCCACTTGATCCCGGACCTGGGACAGTTCAATGCGGGTGTCTTCATGAATTTCCAGCAGATCAAGGTCTTCCTTGGGAAGCAGAAGAGCGATTTCGCTGACCACATATTCCAGTTGCAGTAAGCCCAGATCCAGCGCCAGCAACCGGTCGTGAATATCCAGACCTCTATACACCACATCATGGCGCTGGGCCTGACGTAGATCCCGCTCCACCATCGCCATTTCCCGGGCGACGGCGCGGGCGGTGGGCAAGTACAGACGGGTGACTTCGGCAATGATGCGCAGCACGAGCTCCCAGCGCTTGCGCGGTTTTTCCGGATCAATCAGCTGATTGAGAAAGGGAATTTCCTGGTCGGCCAGGGTCACGAAGTAACCCGGCGCAAAATACACGCTGAGGGGCACCAGGGAAAACTGTCCGATGCGCCCGTCTTCCGGTATGGGTACCTGAAATTGCAGGGAAATCAGGCGCTCTTCCTTGATCAGGGGGCGCGAGGCCTCGCCTTCCAGACGCTTGCGCAAAAAACTTTCCGGGATGTCGAGGGTCATGGCGGCCTGACTCAATTCCAGCGCCGTAGGATTGACCAACGCCATCCAGCTACGCCGGTTGGCGTTGCCGGAAAGCAGGCAGTCGCGAGTAATTCGTAGCATCTGTCGACCCTCCCTACATGGCAAAAAACCCGTGTTTTCGGGCCCAGACAGCAAATAGCAGGGTGGCACCAAAAACATAGGCCAGCAGGCCGAACCACAGGTAATGCCAGTGTTCCAGCGGGAGAATGGTCATCATGTGAAAAGGCATGATGAAAGCAATGGGCATCATCAGCAGGGCCAGCCATACGGTCATGACCTTCATGACGGTGTGGGCATTATTCTGGATGATGCCATTGTAGGCATTAGTGACGGTCAGATAACGCTCATAAACCAGATTGACCACATCTTCCATACGCCGTTGCTCGCGCAAAGCGATTTCCAGCACGGCATAAGCGGGTGCTTCCCCGGGGGTGGCGCGCAAGGCGTCGCGCAAAATCAGTCCGGTTTCCCGCAAAGCGATGACCAGTTCTCCCAGATCCCGGTTGAGGACCACAATTTCTCTGAGCTCGCGATTGCCCATGGCCGTTTTCAGAGCCAGGCGCAGCTCCTGCAAACGGTCTACTAACACGCGGGCGACCCGTTCATGGCTGTAGATGCTGTTGAGCAGAGATCTTTGCAGGTAATCACTGCCCTGACTCTGCTGGAGGGTGCTGAGCCAGTCCTGTTTGAGCATGGACAGTAAAGTTTCTTCGCCGAGCAGAACCAGATGATCGGGGTGTTCATGATGCAGGGTCAGGGTGCTGATACGAGCCACCGTTCCGAAGCGGGCGTCTTCTTCCAGCATGGCTACGGGCAGACGCAGAGAGATTTCTTCACCTGCACAATAAAGCCGCTGATCTTCACTCTGGCGCAGCCAGCTGCCCAAGTTGTTGCAGGACAAGGCCTGTTCAGGGCTCAGCAAAAATAGCCCGGGTCCGCTGCAGCTGTCGCAGGCAGTCCAGGTTCCGGTCTGGGGGTCGTAGTACTGGGCGGTCATGAGCGCATCAGATCCAGTCTTTTTTGCGGAAAAAAACGAAGAGTAATCCGGAAATGAGAAAGCCGCCGCCCATCAGAACCGGCCAGGCATAAGTCCAGTCCTGCAGGGGGAGAGGAACGTTCATGCCATAAATGCTGGCCACCGTGGCCGGAGAGGCGACCACCACCGTCCATGCCGTAATGATCTTCAGGGTATTGCTGATGTTGTTTTGCAGCACCCCGACATAAGCATCCATCATGTTGGTAATGGTGGACGCGTAAATTTCGGTCATGTCCCGGGCCTGTTGCAGGTCAATCAGGGCATCGGCGATGTCTTCGAGATCATCGGCATCCTGCCCCAGCATGGGCAGGCGCAAGGTTTGTTGAGCCACCGAGATATTGCCCTTGAGCGCCGCAGAAAACAGGATCAGGCTTTTGTTCAGGGCCAGGAGCCGGAAAAATTCGTTGTTGTTCTGGGAGTGACGGAGAATTTTTTCCGTGGCGGCAATTTCGGCGTTGATGATGCGCAGCGCCCGCAAAAAGTCCCGGGCAATGGCCTGAAAAATTTCCGCCAGCAAACCTTGGACACCCAAAATTTTACCGCGTTGCCGCTGACTGCGTAATTCATCCCATAGTGCCAGGGGGTGGGCGCTTGCGGTGACCATTTGCTGGGGTAGTAGCCAGAGGCCTACCGGCAGGGTGCGGAAGCGTAATTCGGCATCTCCCTGCATGGGTGCCGGAACCTTGAGAATGATCAGGGCGACTTCGCCGTCCCGTTCCAGACGCGGGCGTTCGTCTTCATCGGACACGTCCTGGAATAGATAATCCGGCACCTGCAGATGTTTGGCGACAAATTCCAGTTCGGCATGGCTGGGCGCGACGACCTGAATCCAGGTGGCACGGGGCGGCCATTGAAAATCACTGGTGATTTCCAGTTGGGCATCGGTTTTGTCGTCAAACCAGTGCAGCATGCTGTCGCTCCTTAGTAAATTCCCACCCGTTCATATCCACCCCTTGCGCTTGAAAAAAGCCGCCAAACCCCCGGCAATGCTTAAACCCAGTAATAATATCACCCAGAAAATCCAGTGGGTTTTCTGAAAAGGCAAGGTGGTATTCACGCCGTACAGGGTGGCGAACATGCTCGGCACATAAAACACCATGGCCAGCACGGTGACCACTTTCAGACCATGGTTGATGTTGTTTTGCACCATCCCGGCATAAGCGTCCATCATCGAGGTACTGGTACCGGCATACACCCGGGCGCGCTCATGGGCCACCTGCAATTCCAGGAGTGCCGTGTCCACCTGCCGGGTGGCGGGCAGATCATCGCGAATTTCCGCCAGCCGTGAAATCTTGAAGGCGGTGGCAATATTGCCGACCAGGGCCACTTCAAAGCGGGTCAGACTTTTACTGATTTCCAGCAGGGTGAAAAAATCGCCATTACTTTGAGTCCAGTCCAGTTGTTGTTCATTGTCGTGAATGGCCTGGTTGAGCTGCTGTAGCGCTTCTTCATAACTCCGCGCCAGAATTTTCAAGATGGCGGCCAGTATTTCGATACTTTCCGGAGGGCTGGAAAGATGCTCCATCTGCGCAAAAAAAGGCGAGAGGGTGGGTAGTTCTTCCGCCAGCACCGTAGTCAGATTCTGCTGGTGCAGAACCACGCCCAAAGGGCGCAAGGTCCAGACATCTTCCCCCGGACCGCTGACTGGAAACTGCAAGGTCAGGAAGACCCTTCCCTGCTCTCTGCGCAGCCAGGAGCGTTCATCGGGATCGAGAATATCCTGGGCAAAATCCCAGTCATCGGCGAGCTGTCCCGCCGCCACCCAGTCTGCCGGTCGGGGTGCGGTCAGATGTTGCCAGCTTTTTACGCGCTCCGGGGTGCGCGCCGCTGCCACTTGTGCGGTGCTGTCGGTTTCTGCTGGGGGAAACACATCCATGGATGCTCTCCAGTTCAGAGTCGGGCGTGAGAGGCACCAGTGCCCGGCAGCTGCCCGATACGGGGACTTCGGCCGGTACAATTTGGAGCGCAGGACGGAGGCTTTTATACTGGACTTCCTTGTTGCCTGTAAAGGAAATTCCGCTGTGAGCTCCGTGCACTCTGCATCTGATAGTAAAGCCTTTATCCCCCTCGCCCTCGCTATCCTTACTGTGTCCGATACCCGGACCCCGGAAACCGACAAATCCGGCGACAAAATTGCGGAGCTGGCTCAGGCTGCAGGGCACCATATAGCGGCGCGTTGCATATTGCCCGACACGATTGAAACACTGCGCCAGCAGATGCAAGGCTGGATAACCGACCCGGCCATCGATGTCATTGTCGCGACCGGCGGCACCGGGGTCACCGGTCGCGACGTAACCCCTGAGGCCCTTGCGCCCCTCATCAGCAAGCCGATCCCCGGCTTTGGGGAGTTATTCCGCATGTTGTCCTACGAAGAAATCGGTACCAGCACCATGCAGTCCCGGGCCGAAGCCGCCATTTGTGCGGGTACCATCGTCTTTTTACTGCCGGGTTCTACGGGAGGCGTCCGTCTGGGGATGGAGGCCATTATCATTCCCCAGCTGGATAACCGCCATCGTCCCTGCAATTTGAGTGAGTTGTTGCCGCGTATTCGGCATGAACACTGATGGCGGCCATGCCTGAAGACGAAGTGCAACGCCAGCAGCGCTGGAACACCTGTTATGCGGACAGAGCAGCGCAGGTAGCCGCACCTTTGCCCCTGCTCAAGGCGCAGGCGGGAATATTGCCGACCACCGGGTTGGCTCTGGACCTGGCCTGCGGCCGGGGCGGAAATGCCCTTTTTCTGGCGAGTCAGGGACTGGAAACCTGGGCCTGGGATTATGCCGAAGCGGCCATCCTGGCGCTTCAGCAGCAGGCTGTGATTCAGCCCGGGCTGCACCCGGAATATCGGGATGTACTGACCCAGCCGCCGCCAGCGGCCTCTTTTGACGTGATTGTCGTCGCGCATTTTCTGCATCGCCCGCTTTTTCCCATCTTGGCCCGGGCGTTAAAGCCCGAGGGATTATTGTTTTACGAGACCTGGGCTGGTGCTTATGCCGGGCGCGGTCCTCAAAACCCGGACTTTCGACTGCTGCCGGGAGAGTTGGAAAAGGCTTTTGCAGGTTTGCAGCTCCTGGCTTATCAGGAAGATGAGGATCGTGCCGGTGGCGTTTGGAAGGCCTAAAAAAGCCGGGGATATTGCAAAACCTGTCGCTTGGCGTGGATAATTAGCGGATGCAAAACGAATTTGATGTCATCGTGGTCGGTGGTGGACATGCCGGTACCGAGGCTGCGGCAGCCGCAGCCCGCTTGGGAGTGCGCACCCTGCTCCTCACTCAGAATCTGGACACCATTGGCCAGATGTCCTGCAATCCGGCCATTGGCGGCATCGGTAAAGGGCATCTGGTCAAGGAAATCGACGCTCTGGGGGGTATCATGGCGCTGGCCATCGATCAGGCGGGTATCCAGTTTCGCACCCTGAATGCCAGCAAGGGCCCGGCAGTGCGCGCCACCCGGGCCCAGGCCGACCGTAGCCTCTACAAACGGGCGGTACGGCGCCTGCTCGAAAACATCCCCAACCTGCATCTGTTTCAGGGCATGGCCGGAGATTTGCTGATGGAGCAGGGCCGCCTTGTCGGGGTACGGACGGAAACCGGTCTGGAATTGCGGGCCGGGCAGGTGATTCTGACTACCGGCACCTTTCTGGGTGGGCGGGTACACATGGGCGACCAGAATTATGCGGCAGGCCGAGCCGGTGACCCCCCTTCCAATGCCCTCTCTCAGCGTCTGCGGGAAATGGCCTTTCCCGTGGCCCGTCTGAAAACCGGCACCCCGCCGCGTATTGATGGACGCAGCATCGACTATTCAGTGCTCGAAGCGCAGCCCGGTGATGACCCCATCCCGGCCTTTTCCTTCATGACCCGGCAGGTGAATATCCCTCAGCTTGCCTGCTACATCACCCACACCAATGCCCGCACCCATGAAATCATTGCTGCCAATTTGCACCAGTCAGCCATGTATGGCGGGCATATCCAGTCCGTGGGGCCGCGTTACTGTCCGTCCATTGAAGACAAGGTGGTGCGTTTTGCCGAAAAGACCTCCCACCAGATTTTCCTGGAGCCGGAAGGACTGGATACCCACGAGGTCTATCCCAACGGCATTTCCACCAGCCTGCCCTTCCCGGTGCAGGTGGATCTGGTGCGCAGCATGCGCGGGTTGGAAAATGCGGTTCTGCTGCGCCCCGGTTATGCCATCGAATATGATTTTCTCGACCCGCGCGATTTGTACCCCAGCCTCGAAAGCCAACGTCTGCCGGGACTGTTTTGTGCCGGCCAGATCAACGGTACTACCGGCTACGAAGAGGCGGCAGCCCAGGGTCTGCTGGCCGGTCTGAATGCGGCGCGGCGGGCCCGGTGTCAATCCGCCTGGGTGCCGGGACGCCATGAAGCTTACCTGGGCGTGATGGTAGATGATCTGGTTACCCGGGGGCTGGATGAGCCCTATCGCATGTTTACCAGTCGGGCCGAGTATCGCCTGCAGTTGCGTGAAGACAATGCGGATTTGCGTCTGACGCCTCAAGGTCGGGAACTGGGCTTGGTGGACGAGGTCCGCTGGACGGCCTTCAGCCGCAAGCAGGACGACCTGGAAAGTGAACGCGAGCGTTTCCGCAGTCTGCGTATTCGTCCCGAAGACCCATCGGCAGCGCGCATTGCTGCACATCTGGGTCAGCCCCTGACCCGGGATGTGACCGCTCTGGAACTGCTGCGCCGCCCCGACTGGGATTATGTCAGTCTGACAACCGTTCTGGCCTTGTCGGGCTGTGCGGATTCCCGGGTGAGCGAGCAGTTGGAGATTGAGTGCAAATATTCGGGTTATATCGCCAGACAGCAGGATGAAATTGAGCGTGCGGCCCGCTGGGAGGGAATGAGCATTCCCGAGGATATGGATTACAGCGCCGTGCGTGGTTTGTCCACCGAAGTGATGCAACGCCTGAGTCGACAACGCCCCCGGACCATCGGCCTCGCCAGTCGCATCCCGGGGGTGACCCCCGCCGCCATATCCCTGTTGCTGATTCACGTGAAACGTCGCAGCCTCTTACAGGCAGGATAATGCCGCCGGTTTCTGCGGCACTGCTCGCCCAGATCCTCGCTACGGGGCTTGCAGGCATGTCGCTGGAAGGTATTACGCCCGAGCAGCGTGCTTCGCTGCTGAATTATGTGCTCCTCCTGCAGCGCTGGAATGCGACCCACAACCTGACGGCGGTGCGCGATCCCCGTGACATGATTCCCCGCCATATTCTCGACAGTCTGGCCGTTTTACCTTTTCTGGAACCGGGTTCGGTGGTCGACATTGGTAGTGGTGCTGGTTTGCCGGGAATTCCACTGGCTATCTGCCGACCGGCACAGGATTTTACGCTGGTGGAGCCAGCGGCCAAGAGGGTGGCCTTTTTGCGCAGCGTCGTCGCCGAGCTCGGTCTGACCAATGTACAGATTGCACCGCTGACCAGTGAGCATTATCAGCCAGAAATTTTGCCCGACCGGATTATCAGCCGCGCTACCGCCCCTCTGGTGCGCCTGGACCAGATGACCAGCCATCTCCAGGGGCCGCATAACCAGGTATTGGCCTTGAAAGGCCCCGGGTTTGAAGAGGAGTTGGCCGACTGGCCGCGCGCCGCTTCCCTGGATATTCGCTGTCATGATCTGCAGATTCCCGATCAGCCCTCACGTAAGCTTTTGATTTGGAGAAGTCCGGTGCAAATGCCCTAGCCCCCCGCGAGTGGACAGGGTATTCTTGGCAAATTGCAGGCTGCACCGGAAATCATCCCCAGAAAATGCGTACAGTTGCCGTTGCCAATCAAAAAGGTGGCGTGGGAAAAACCACGACTGCTGTCAATCTGGCCGCCGGACTTGCCCAGAATGGCAAGCGGGTGTTGCTGGTGGACCTCGATCCCCAGGCGAATGCCAGTACCGGCCTCGGCCAGGTGGGCAATGCGGCGGCCAGTATTTATCACGTTCTGCTCGGGGAGCTGCCCCTCTCTGCGGTCCTGCAGGCGGTGTCTCCTGCCGGACTGTTCCTGGCCCCTTCCAGCCCGGATCTGGCGGGCGCTGAAGTGGAAATCTATCCGCGACCGGATCGGGAGCAGCACCTGAAAAGGGCTTTGACCGAAGCCGCAGATTTTGATTACGTGCTGATTGACTGCCCGCCCGCTCTGAATATGTTGACTATCAATGCCCTGGTCGCAGCGGATAGCGTGCTGATTCCCATGCAATGTGAATATTATGCCCTGGAGGGCCTCACCCAGTTGCTGAATACGGTCCGGCGTGTACGTGCCCAGCTCAATCCGCGCCTGCAGGTGGATGGCCTGTTGCGGACCATGTTTGATAATCGCAATCGTCTGTCTTCGGAGGTCGGGCAAGAGCTGGAACGGCATTTTCCCGACAAGCTCTACCAGATGGTCATTCCGCGCAATATTCGCCTGGCCGAAGCCCCCAGTTTCGGGCGGGCTGCTCTGGAATATGATCCTTCCTGTGCCGGGGCCGTCGCTTATCAGGGGTTGGCCAGAGAATTCCTGCAACGTGAGGGAAATCCATGAAACGGGTAGGTTTGGGCCGGGGCTTGGATGCGCTGTTTGCCAATGAAGATTCTGCTGCCGGAACGATGCGCGAGATTCCCGTGGATTTGCTGCAAAGGGGGCGTTATCAGCCGCGTGGGCTTATTGCCGAGGATTCCCTGCAAGAGTTGGCCGATTCCATTCGTCATCAGGGCGTTGTGCAGCCCATTGTGGTGCGTGGAGTAGGGGGCGGACGTTATGAAATTATCGCCGGAGAACGGCGCTGGCGGGCGGCACAAATTGCGGGGCTGACCCAGATTCCGGCGGTAGTCCGCGACTGTGGTGATGAACAGGCATTGGCCATCGGTATCATTGAAAATATACAGCGCCAGGACCTGAACCCCTTCGAAGAAGCCCAGGCATTACAGCGCCTGCTCGATGAATTTGGCCTCAGCCATGAAGCCTTGGCAGCCACTCTGGGCCGCTCCCGGGCGGCCATCAGTAATCAGCTGCGTCTGCTGCGCCTTTCTGCTGCGCTGCACCCCTATGTGGAAAATGGCACCTTGAGTGCCGGCCATGCCCGCGCTTTGCTGACCCTGAACGAGCCGCAACAGCAGACTGTGGCGGAGCGGGTGGTACGGCAGAATCTCAGTGTCCGTGCCACCGAAAAACTTGTCCAGAAAGTGCAGAATCCCCCCCCGCAGCACCCGCAACCCGATCCTGACAGTGCGGCACTTGCGGCGCTCATCCAAGCCAGCCTCGGCCTCGGTATTGATCTGCGTCCCCATGGTCAGGGTGGAGAGCTGCGGATCCGCTGGGAAAATCCCGAACAGGAAGCCATGCTCCTGCAACGCCTCGGCGTGAACCTGAATGACAATGAAATCTGATGGAAAGCGGTGGGAATGCTCTTGACGCTGAGCATCTGCGTGTTTAGACTCCGCCTGTATTTGAGTTTTGCCCATTGAAAGAGCAAGAAAAACAAGTGGGCATGGTGAACTTCTCGTCTTATGTCGGGCGAGTCACTGCGACAGTGTTGACGTTAGCCCTGTTTCTGGCAGCCTTGACGGCATGGCGCTGGGGGCGACAAGAAGCCTACGCACTGCTGTTTGCGGCATTTTTGAGCGTTATCAACATGCTCATCCTGGGTGGTCGCCTGATCGCGCTCCCCGCTTCTACGCATCTTGCCGCACGGCGGCTGGGTGGAGCGGTGTTGCAGCGCTGGATCATCACCATACTGGGTCTCATCTTGGCAATTTTCTGGCTGCATCTTCCCGTTATAGGGCTGGTTGCAGGGTTTTTGCTGGCCCATTTCGTATTTTTGGCATTTCTGATGCGGGAACGTATCAGGCAAAGGAGTTAAGCGTGGCATCAGGCGATATCGCCCATCACCTTGTCAACTGGACCGTCGGTTCCGGTTTCTGGACCTTTGATCTGGACACCATTGTCATGGGTTGGATCATGGCTGCCATTCTGGTCATTACCGGAATGGTGGTTGGCGCAAAACTGCAGACGAGCACCCCCAGCGGGATGCAAAACTGGCTGGAGGGGGTCGTGGATTTCATTGATGATCTGGTCCAGGGCAGTTTCCCGGTCAAAGATCCGCTGATAGCGCCCATGGCCATCACGGTTTTTTTATGGATCCTGCTGATGAACAGTATGGACGTGATTCCGGCTTATCTGCCGGGCATTATTGCCCACTGGTTTGGTATCCCTGAATTTCGGGTGACACCTACCGTCAATCTGAATACCACGCTGGGTGTTTCCATCACCGTATTTCTGGTGATGATTGCCACTAATCTGCGGGTGAAAGGCTTCAGCTACTTCAAGACCTACCTGACCCACCCCTTCGGTATCTGGCTGTTCCCGATGAACATCATCATGTCCGTGATCGAAGAAATTACCAAGCCCCTGAGCCTGGGTTTGCGACTGTTTGGGAACATGTTCGCCGGAGAGTTGGTATTCCTCCTCCTGGCGCTGTTGCCCTGGTGGGGCGAGCTGGTGATGGGTACGGTCTGGTCCCTGTTTGAAAGTTTGATCATCATCCTGCAGGCGTTTATTTTCACTGTGCTGACCGTGGTTTATCTCGGCATGGCGAACATGCAGGATCATTAAAGGTTTACATTATTTCACTTTTGCGACACTTGTAAGGAGTTATCATGGACGCACATACCATTATCGTAGCTGCCACAGCCATTGCTGTCGGTATCATTTTTGGCGCCGCTGGACTGGGTTCCGCCATTGGCTGGGGTCTGATCACTTCCAAGACCATCGAAGGTATTACCCGTCAGCCCGAAATGCGCCCGCAGCTGCTGGTGAACACCTTTATTTTCGCTGGTTTGATGGAGTCCTTCCCCTTCATCATTCTGGCCTTCGGTTTCTGGTTCCTCTTCGCCAACCCGTTCCTGGGCTGATGCGGGCCCGGTTGATCCGGCCCACTTGCAAGTGAGGTAGTCATGAATCCAGTAGGTATCAATGGAACACTGATCATACAGCTGATCACCTTCGTCATTTTGGTGGCGTTGTTGTACAAGTATATGTATGGTCCCCTGCGCAAGGTCATGGACGCGCGTCGTGCGAAAATTGCCGACGGACTTGCTGCCGCCGAGCGTGGTAAAGAAGAAATGGCCCTGGCACAAAAGCGCGCAGCAGAAATGTTGCGGGAAGCCAAGGATAAGGCGGCAGAAATTATCGCCAATGCCGAGCGCCGTGGTGTGGAACTGCGTGAAGAAGCCCAGAGCAAGGCCCGTGAAGAAGCGGATCGGATTATTGCCGGAGCTCGGGCGGAAATCGATGTGGAAACCAATCGGGCGCGTGAGGTTCTACGTGGCCAAGTGGTTGAACTGGTAGTTGATGGCACCCAGCGCATATTGCATCGGGAAATTGACCAGAATGCCCATCGTGACATTATCGACCGTATGGTCGGTCAATTGTGAGGATCTGAAATGGCAGATCTGATCACGGTGGCGCGGCCCTACGCGGAAGCACTTTACGGTCTGGCCAAACAATCCGGCCAACAGCAGGCCTGGGCAGAATCGCTGCAAGTGCTGACCGCCATGGTTGCGGATAAGCAGGCCCAGGCCTTCCTGAATGATCCTGAACGACCGGAGGCTGACAAGGTTGCCTTGCTGGCCGCTGCCCCGGTGACGGTTGAGCAGGGCGCGTGGCAGTCTTTTCTTGGGCTTCTGATACACAACGATCGCTGGGCTGCAGCAGCAGAAATCGCGCAACTTTTTGACGAAGCCATGCGCCATGACGAAGGGATTGTTGACGTACTGGTAACCACTGCGGTGGCGATGGACGCGCAGCAGAAAGGCGCTGTCCAGGCTGCCCTCGAACAGCGTTTCAGCGGTCGCCAAGTCGCTTTTCGTGAGTCGGTAGATGCTTCCCTGATTGGCGGTCTCGTAATTCATACGGGTGATCTCACCATAGATGCTTCCGTGCGTGGACAAGTGCAGCAGCTTGCCCGAACCCTTCGCAGCTAAAGTCTTGAGGAACATAGTATGCAACAACTGAATCCATCGGAAATCAGTGACCTGATCCGCGCACGCATCGCCGGCTTTGAAGGCCGCGTTGAAACGCGCTCACAGGGCACCATCATCAGCCTGAGCGACGGCATCCTGCGCATTCACGGTCTGGAAGACGTCATGTACGGCGAGATGCTCGAACTCCCCGGCGGCCGCTACGCGCTGGCCATGAATCTGGAACAGGACAATGTCGGCGCCGTGGTGCTGGGAGAGTTCTCCGGCCTCGAAGAGGGCGGTATCGTCAAATGCACCGGAAAGGTCATGCAGATTCCCATCGGCAAGGAACTGCTGGGGCGGGTCGTCAATGCCCTGGGTCAACCCATTGACGGCAAAGGCCCGATTGATGCCAAAGAATTTGACGTCCTCGAAAAAATTGCTCCCGGCGTCGTCGATCGTCAGAGTGTGGACGAACCCATGCAGACCGGCGTCAAGTCCATTGATGCCATGGTTCCAGTGGGCCGTGGCCAGCGCGAACTGATCATCGGTGACCGCCAGACCGGCAAGACGGCGGTCGCGGTGGATGCCATCATCAACCAGAAGGGCAAGGGTGTTTACTGCATCTATGTCGCAGTCGGCCAGAAGGCTTCCACCGTAGCAGCGGTAGTCCGCAAGCTCGAAGAATACGGCGCCATGGAATACACCACGGTCATCGCCGCCAACGCTTCCGAGTCAGCGGCCATGCAATACCTGGCACCTTATTCCGGTTGCACCATGGGCGAATTCTTCCGGGATCGCGGTATGGACGCCCTGATTGTGTATGACGATCTGACCAAGCAGGCTTGGGCCTACCGGCAGATTTCCCTGTTGCTGCGCCGTCCTCCTGGCCGTGAAGCTTATCCGGGCGACGTGTTCTACCTGCACTCCCGTTTGCTGGAGCGCGCCGCGCGGGTCAACGCCGACTTCGTCGAAAAATTCACCAATGGCGCAGTGAAAGGCAAGACCGGTTCATTGACCGCTCTGCCGATCATTGAAACCCAGGCGGGTGACGTTTCCGCCTTCGTGCCCACCAACGTGATTTCCATCACCGACGGCCAGATTTATCTGGAAACCGATTTGTTCAACTCGGGTATTCGGCCAGCCATCAACGCCGGTCTGTCGGTGTCCCGCGTGGGTGGTGCCGCCCAGACCAAAATCATCAAGAAGCTGGGTGGTGGTATTCGTTTGGATCTGGCGCAGTATCGTGAACTGGCGGCTTTCGCCCAGTTTGCTTCGGATCTGGACGAAATCACCCGCAAGCAGATTGAACGCGGCAAGCGGGTCACCGAACTGCTGAAGCAGGATCAGTTTGCGCCGATGTCGGTAGCCGAACAGGCGGTATCCCTGTTTGCAGCCAGCAGTGGTGCTCTGGATGATGTGGAAGTGGCCAAGGTGCGGCCTTTCGAGAAAGCTCTGCTGGCCTACCTGCACAGCAACAATAAGGACTTGATGGCCGGGCTCGAAGAGAAAAAAGAGCTCACCGACGACTTCAAAAAGCAGCTCGACGCAGCAGTCAAGCAGTTCAAGTCCAGTTCGACGTACTAGGAGAGCAGCATGGCCAATGCCAAGGAAATTCGCGGTC